>JAJZRM010000389.1 GCA_021802685.1 Deltaproteobacteria bacterium
AAGTCATCTTGCATAATGAATTCGACTTCGCCGATCGCGCTCTGTTCTACGTTCCCAGGGGGCTTCCCGGCCCGTCGGACCCGGCGTTTCCCGCCGCGGCGTCCGCGGAAACCCGGGCGCTCCTGGAATGCTCCGGCGGCGGCGCGCTGGTCCTTTGCACGAGCTACAGGACGCTGGCGGCGCTGGAGGAGTCCATCCGGGGAGAGGTGCCGTTCACCCTGTTCGTCCAGGGGGACGCCCCGCGGGCGCAGCTGCTGAAGGAGTTCCGGGAAGGCGAGGACACGGTCCTGATCGGTACGGGGACGTTTTGGGAGGGGGTCGACGTTCCGGGCGCCTCGCTGCGGTGCGTCATCATCGACAAGCTGCCGTTCGCCTCGCCGTCCGATCCCGTGACGTCCGCTCGCATCCGGGCGTTCCGCGACCGCGGCATGGACCCCTTCTCCTCGTACCAGCTCCCGGAGGCGATCCTCGCGCTGCGGCAGGGCGTCGGCAGGCTCCTCCGGCGGGGCGACGACTACGGCGTGGTCGCGCTGCTCGACGGGCGGGTGGCGGACCGGGGATACGGGGAACTGTTCCGGGCGAATCTTCCCCCGATGAAGTGGACGCGGGACCGGGAGGACGTGGCGGCGTTCTTCCGCCGGTTCCGCGGAGAAAAGACAGGGAGTCCGGGAGGCGAAGGATGATCCGAAAAGCGGTGTTCCCCGCGGCGGGTTTCGGAACGCGGTTCCTTCCGGCGACGAAGGCGTCCCCGAAGGAGATGCTTCCCCTGGTGGACATGCCGCTCATCCAGCACGGGGTCGAGGAAGCCAAGGCGTCCGGCGTGCGGGACATGATCATCGTGACCGGGCGCGGCAAGAACGCGATCGAGGACCATTTCGACGTGTCCTTCGAACTGGAGGCGCTGCTGGAGAAAAAAGGGGACGGAAAGCTCCTCGCCCAGGTCCGGCAGGTCACCGACGGGGCCGATTTCTTCTACGTGCGCCAGAACCTTCCGCTGGGCCTCGGCCACGCGGTGCTCCGGTCGATGGACCTCGTCGGGCAGGAGCCGTTCGGCGTCATCCTTTCCGACGACGTGATCGACGCCCCCGTGCCCGTGCTGAAGCAGATGATCGCGGCCTACGAAAGATACAGCGCCGGAGCGGTCCTGGCGATCCAGAAGGTGCCGAAGGACGCGGTGCACCGGTACGGGATCATCAAGGGGAAGAAGATCGGGGACGGGGCGTACGAGGTCTCCGACATGGTGGAGAAGCCGCGGCCCGAAAAGGCGCCGTCCGATCTGGCGATCATCGGGCGGTACATCCTGCCGCCGTCCATCTTCCACGCCCTGTCGTCCACGAAGCCCGGCGCGGGAGGCGAGATCCAGCTCACCGACGCCATCCGGTCCCTGATCGGGAAAGAGCGGGTGATCGGGTTCGAGTTCGACGGCGTGCGCTACGACGCGGGGACCAAGCTCGGTTTCCAGATGGCGAACATCGCCTTCGCCCTGAAGGATCCGGAGATCGGTCCGGGCCTGCAGGCGTTCCTGCGAAAGGAGAGACTCGCGTGAGCCAGAGGTCGGGAAGTTCCCATTCGAGGCAACGGGCGGTCACGGGGTCGGATGAGCACGTGGAGCCGAGGATGTTCGGCAGCGTGATGCTTCTCGACCTTTCGTCGGAAACGGCGTACAACCCTCCGTCGGACGTCACGGAGGTGGACGATTCCGTCCGGATCCTCCTCGAGCTGCCCGGCGTCCCGGCCGACACCGTGCAGGTGACGGTGCGCGGGGACCGGATCGAGGTGGCGGGGGAAAAACCCCCGGACTTTCCGAAGGGAGAGACCTCGTTCCTGTGCCTCGAGCGGATTTTCGGGAAATTCTGCCGGACGTTCGAGGTCGTGGGCCCGCTGAACCTCGGAAGGATCTCGGCGCGTCAGAAAGACGGTATTCTTGTAATCACGATTCCGAAGATGGCGGAACGGCGGGGCACGGAACGCCGGATCCCGGTGACGGAAGGCTAAGTGCTCCATTTCATAAATACGGTCGCATTCGAGTGCCGCTGCATCCACGCCGGCTGCGTTGCGCTCCTTCGCCGTGCTCCCCGGCACGCCTCAGTCGCGCGCCTTGCCGGACGCGGCGCATCGGTCCTCTCGGTGCGTGACCGTATTTATGAAATGGAGCACTAAGCGGTTCGACGGAACCGCCAAGGTCCGGGAACGCCTGCGGAAAGGGGCAAACACGCGATGGCAGACGAGGAAATCGGAAAGAAACCGGCGGTCGAGGGCGGCGAACCCCCCTCCGAAGGCGGAACCGTTGTCGAGGAGAAGGAGGCCGGCGCGGAGATCCCCGATGTCCTCCCCCTTCTCCCCGTTCGCGACATCGTCATATTCCCGTACATGACCCTGCCGCTGTTCGTGGGGCGGGAGGGGTCCATCGCCGCGGTGGACGAGGCGCTGGCGCGGGACCGGTACATCTTTCTCGCGACGCAGAAGGACCCGACGATCGAGGATCCGAAACCGCAGGACCTGTACCGCACGGGGACCGTGGCGATGATCATGCGGATGCTCAAGCTCCCCGACGGGCGGCTGAAGATCCTCATACAGGGCGTGACGAAGGGGAAGATCGTCGAGTTCATCGAGGGGAAACCGGGGGTGCGGGTCCGCATCGACCGGATCGTCGAGGCCGCGACGAAGGAGAGCACCCTCGAGGTGGAAGCGCTGATGCGCGCTTCCCGCGAGAAGATCGAGAAGATCCTTTCCCTGAAGAACATGCCGGTGGAAATCCTGATGGTCACCGAGAACATCAACAACCCCGGCGTCCTCGCCGACCTGGTGGCCTCGAACCTGCGCCTCAAGATCGAGGAGGCGCAGGCGGTGCTGGAGGAGGAGGACCCCGTCGCCCGCCTGAACCTGGTGAGCAACCTGCTTTCCAGGGAACTGCAACTGGCGGAGATGCAGGCCAAGATCCAGAACCAGGCCAAGGATGAGATGTCG
>JAJZRM010000390.1 GCA_021802685.1 Deltaproteobacteria bacterium
TCCACGCCGAAGCGCGGGTGCGTGAGGCGGTAGGCGAACTCGCCGTCGTTGGTCAGGAGGAGCAGGCCGGTGGTGTGGAAATCGAGCCTCCCGACGGGGAAAACGCGGCTGGACATCTCGCCGATCAGGGCCGGGGCGGTCTTGCGGCCTTCCCGGTCCTTCATCGTGGTGACCACGTTGTCGGGCTTGTACAGCATGATGTAGATCTTCTCTTCGACGATGGGGACCAGCGTACGGCCGTCGAGGCGCACTTCCTGGGCGGACGGATCCCACAGCATCCCCGGATCCAGCGCGGGGGCCCCGTCCACGCTGACGCGGCCGTTGCGGACCATCTCGTCCGCCACGCGGCGGGATACGCCGGCGGCCAGGGAGATGTACCGGTTCAGCCGCTCAGTCGGCATCGGGGGTCTCGCCCCCCTCTTTCGAGGCGGCCTCCGCCAGTACGGCCTCGGAGACGTCCTCCGGGATCTTCTCTTCCGTGAGGACCGACTCTTCTCCCGCCGGGCCGGCTTCCTCCAGGCTCGCGGCGAGCTCGTCCGCCCCCTGCCCGGGCGTTTCCCCCGGGACCGCCGGCAGGTGGATCCCCGGCCGTCCGCCCTCCACCGGCGTGGCGGTGGAGGATGCCAGGTACTCCTCGATCTCCCGCATCGACGGCAAATCGCTCAATGACGCGAGGCCGAAGACCTCCATGAATTCGCGCGTGGTGCCGAAGAGGAACGGCTTGCCGGGGACATCCTTCTTCCCGACCACGCGGACCAGGCGGCGCTCCATCAAGGTCTTGAGGGACCCGGCGCAATCCACGCCCCGGATCTGCTCGATCTCCTGGCGGGTCAGCGGCTGCTTGTAGGCGACGATCGCCACGGTCTCCAGCGCGGCCCGCGAGAAGCGCGGCGGCTTGATGTCGAAGAGCTTCCGGATGTGCTCCTGGTTCGCCGGGTTCGTCCGCAGTTGGAGACCCTTTGCGACCTCTTCCACGACGATTCCGGAGGTTTCCGGCGGGTACTTCGCCTGGAGGATCGAATGCGCCTCGCGCAGCTGGGCGCGCGACAGGTCGCCCAGCAGCTGCCGGGCCTTGTCGATGGAGAGCGGCTCGCCGGACACCAGGAGCAGGCTCTCCAGGATCGATGCGGCGCGGTGCAGGTCCACGGACGGGCTCCCGGGGTCTGCCTCCTCGGCGGCGCCGGTCTTCAGCAGCTCGTCGACGCTGATGGGCGCGGCGGGTTCCGGCGGGGACTCCGCCTGCGGCTCAATCGATGTCGGCGGCGTCGGTTTCGGATTCTCTTCCATTTTCGCTCTCCCGTACGGCGGGAACGATGCTGATCATGCCCAGGGGATTCACCTGGTACACCCGGATCGTCTTCAGCCGGACCAGCTCCAGGATGCCCAGGAAAAAGGATATGACCTCGTTCCGCGTCTTGCAGTGCGAGACGATGCTCTCGAACTTCAAGGACCCTTCCGCCCGGATCCGGTCGAGGAGCCAGGCGATGGCGTCGGCGATGGTGATCCGCTCGACGAAGACCTCGTGCGCCTCGGAGGCGGGCATCCGCGAGAGGACGTCCTTGAACGCCGTGATGAGATCGGCCATCGACAGCTCGGTGATGACGATCTCATCCTCCGGAAGCTCCTCCCCGGAGAAGTCGCGCGCGAAGACGTCCCGTCCCAGCACCGGGCGGTCGCCCAGCCGGGCCGCCGCTTCCTTGTACCGCTCGTATTCGACCAGCCGGCGGGACAGCTCCCGCGCCAGGATCTCGGGATCTTCCTCCTCCTCCCCCTCGTCCTCGTGGCGCGGAAGGAGCGATTTCGACTTGATGTGGATCAGCGTGGCGGCCATCACGAGGAATTCGCCCGCCACGTCGAGGTTCAGCGTCTGCATCACTTCGAGGTACGCGAGGTACTGCTCGGTGATCTTCGCGATGGGGATGTTTTCGATGTCGAGCTTCTGGTCGCGGACCAGGTGCAGCAGCAGGTCGAGCGGCCCCTCGAAGATCTCGAGGCGCAACGGCACCGCCTGGACGGCGCTTACCGGGCCGGGATCGGCCTTTTCTTCAGATCCGGACAGCGTCGCGGACCTCCGTCATCTTGGCGGCGGCCACCTTCTTCGCCTTTTCGGTCCCCTCGGCGAGGATGTCACGCACCGAGACGCCGCTTTCCAGAATCCTACGCCGCTCCTCGCGGATCGGTTTCAGGACCTTTTCCATCCCTTCGAACATCCACTTCTTGCACTCGATGCAGCCGATGCCGGCGGTGCGGCAGCCGTGGTCGACCTTCGCGATCGTCTCCTGGTCCGAGAAGATCTTGTGGTACGAGAAAACGTTGCAGATCTCAGGGTTGCCGGGGTCGGTCCGCCGCACGCGGGCGGGGTCGGTGACCATGGGCTTGACCTTCGCCCACACCTCTTCCGCCGTGTCGGAAAGGAGGATCGCGTTGCCGTAGCTCTTGCTCATCTTCCGGTTGTCCGTCCCCATCAACTTGGGCGTTTCGGTGAGGAACGCTTCCGGTACGACGAACGTCTCCCGGTAGAGGAAGTTAAACCGGCGGGCGATCTCCCGGGTGAGCTCCAGGTGCGGCACCTGGTCGATCCCGACGGGGACCAGGGAGGCGTCGTACATGAGGATATCGGCGGCCTGGAGGACCGGGTAGCCCAGGAACCCGTAAGTGTGCAGGTCGCGCGTGGTCTGTTCCCGGAGCTGCTCCTTGTAGGTGGGGTTGCGCTCCAGCCACGGCAGCGGCGTGATCATGGACAGGAGCAGGTGAAGTTCCGCATGTTCGGGAACGTGGCTCTGGACGAAGAGTGTCGCCTTCGCCGGGTCGATCCCCGAGGCCATCCAGTCGATGATCATGTCGTCGATGCTCTCGCGGATGACGGCGGTGCGTTCGTACTCCGTCGTCAGGGCGTGCCAGTCGGCGGCGAAGAAGAAGCAGTCGTAATCTTCCTGGAGTTTCTTCCAGTTCACGAGCACCCCG
>JAJZRM010000391.1:0-1644 GCA_021802685.1 Deltaproteobacteria bacterium
TGGCGGAGAATCGGATCCCTGGCCTTCCAGTCCTCGATCTCCTCTTTGGTGCGGTAGACGACAGGGTCGCCGATGTAGTGGCCCTCGTACCGGTAGGTCTCCATCACAAGAAGTGTCGGCCCCTTGCCGGTGCGGGCACGCTTGACCGCCTCCGCGGTAACCCGATGCACCTCGCGTGCGTCCATCCCGTCGACCTTTACACCCGGCATGTCGTAGGCGATCGCCCGCTTTGCCAGGTCGGGCTGGGCCGAGGCCTCGGCCAACGGAGTCGTCATTCCGAACTGATTGTTTTCGCAAACAAAGACAACCGGGAGCTTCCATAAGGCAGCCAGGTTCAGCGCCTCGTGGAACGTCCCCTGGTTGGTGGCTCCGTCACCGAAGAACGCGGCAACAACGTTGGGTAACCCGAGTTGCCGGAAGCCCAAGGCGGCGCCGGTCGCAATAGGGATGCCCCCGCCGACGATCCCGTTCGCTCCAAGGTGGCCCAATTCCAGGTCGGCGATATGCATGGAACCGCCCTTGCCCTTGCAGTAGCCGGTGGCCTTGCCCAGAAGTTCGGCGATCATGAAATCCATGCGCGCGCCCTTGGCGATCGCATGGCCATGTCCCCGATGCGTGCTCGTTATGTGATCTCCGGGCTCCAGCGCCGAGCAAACACCCGCCGCCACAGCCTCCTGTCCGATGCAGAAGTGGACGGACCCGCGCAGCACACCCTTCCTGGAAAGCTCCTGAAGCTTCGTTTCGAATGAACGGATGGAAACCATGGTTTCGTACATCCGGCGATCCAGGTCACCTGCCTTTTTCATTCCCTCATCCCCCGCAGTTCATGCGTATCGGTGGTTATCGAAACTAAATCATCAACCTCCCGCCGTTGACATCCAAGGTTGCGCCGGTCATGTATCGGGAGCGTTCCGATGCGACGAACAGCACGACGTCGGCGATATCCTTCGGCGTACCGTAACGCCCCATCGGGATGGCCTTGACGGCCTCCTCCCGGATGTTCGCCGGGAGGTTCAACATGAACTCCGTCTCGGTCGACCCCGGACAGACCACGTTGACCGTGATCCCCTCCGACGCGAGCTCCCGCGCCAAGTGCCGGGTCAGGCCCAGCAGGCCGGCCTTGGAGGCGGTGTAATCCGGGCCCATGAAGACACTGGTCGAACGCCCCGCCAGGGAGGAGATGTTGATGATCCGGCCGCCCGGCCGCCGCTTGCGCATATGAGGAAGTACCGCCTTGGCGAGGAGGAAGGGACCTTTCAAGTTCACATCGAGGACCGTATCCCACTGGGACTCGGGCACGTCGAGCACGGAAGCCGACGCCCGGGCAAAGCCGGCGTTGTTCACCAGAATGTCGATCCCGCCAAGGGCTTCCACGGTCGCCGCTACGGCCTCCGCCACCTGCGCCGCATCCGAGACGCTGGCGGTCACGGCAACGGCCCGGCGCCCCAGACCCCGCACCTCGTCCGCCACGGCGGCGGCGAAGTGTGAGACCAGGTCCAGGACCGCCACATCGGCGCCCGCCTCCGCAAAGGCGAGCACGATGCCCCGACCGATCCCCGCGCCGCCGCCCGTCACGAGGGCTACTTTTCCACTCAACTCCATCGCCTCATCCTCCCCAAGGGAGTAGAAGGACCTTCCCGGCGT
>JAJZRM010000391.1:1654-2956 GCA_021802685.1 Deltaproteobacteria bacterium
GTGACAACGCAAACCCTCGTTCATATTCCGCCAGCGGCAACCGGTGCGTCAGCACGGGCCCGAAGTCCGCCCGACCGGCCGCCACCAGTCCCTCCAGCATTGCCCAAGTCCGCCACATGTGCCGGCCGTGAATCCCCAGAATCGTCGCTTCCTTGAACACGATGTCCCGAGCCACGTTCATAAGGACATCGCCGCCGGGCAGGCCCATGAGGACCATCCGGCCCCCCTTGCGCAGGTAACCGAAGGAGGATTTGAGCGCCTCGCCCGCGCCGGACAACTCCAGGATCACATCGACGCCACGGCCGTGCGTTGCATCCGAAATGGACTTGACCGCGTCGGTCTCCCCGGGATGGATCAGGTTCGTGGCCCCCACCTTCTCCGCCAGCGCGAGGCGTCCGGGGGCGACATCCAAAGCGAAGATCCGCGCGGCGCCGAAAAGCCGGGCGAAGAGGATCGCGAACAGGCCGATCGGCCCGCAGCCGATCACGGAAACATCCGCTCCCGCCACGGCGCCGCGCTCCACACCGTGCAGGGCCACCCCCGCCGGCTCGAACACAGCGGCCGTCTCCAACGGAATCTCCTTGGGGATGCGCCGGGCCACGACCGCGGGCACGGCCGCGTACTCGGCGAAGCACCCGTCCGTGTGCAGCCCGAAGATCCTGAGATTCGCGCAGATGTGATGGTCGCCCGTCCGGCACTGGTAGCACCTGCCGCAGGGGATGTGGGTCTCCACGGAGACGTGGTCGCCCATCGCGAGGTCGGTCACCCCGGCCCCCAGCGCGACGATTTCGCCGCTGAACTCGTGCCCGATGATCCCCGGGACCTTCAAGCCGGCCCCCTGCGCCCAGGCGTTCCATTCGTAAATATGGTTGTCGGTCCCGCAGATCGCGGCGACCTCGACCCGCACCAAGACCTCTCCCTGCCCCGGATCCGGACGCGCGGTCGTGCACATGGAGGCCCCCGGTCCGGGCTGGAGTTTCATGACCGCCAGCATATCGCCCCTATCCTTTCCCGGCCGGGCGGGGCAGGTGGATGAACCCGCCGTGCAGCCCGTGGGCGGCCTCCACCAACGCCTCCGACATCGTCGGATGGGCGTGGATCATCCGGGCAAACTCGTCGACCGTGCACTCCAGGGAGAGCGCCACGACCGCTTCGGGAATCAGGTCACCGGCATGGGCGCCGACGATGTGGACGCCGAGGATCTCTCCGAACTCCTCCTCGGCGACGATCTTCGCGAAACCCTCCGTGTGCCCCCCCGCCATGGCGCGGCCGTTGGCCGCGAAGGGGAACCTTGCGATCCTC
>JAJZRM010000392.1 GCA_021802685.1 Deltaproteobacteria bacterium
CACGACCTCCGCGGCGTTCACCACGTTCACGCCGGAAAGCATCACGGAAGGGATCATCCTCAGCGTGACGCCCCAGATCGGGCGGGACGGGCGGATCATGCTCGCCATCCATCCCTCCATCACCGAAAAGGTGGGGGACGCGAGGGCCCCGGACGGGAACACGGCTCCCATCCTCGATATCCGGGAGGCGAACACGGTGGTCTCCGTGTCGGACGGGCAGACGGTGTTCATCGGAGGGCTGATGCAGGACCGGACGCAGGAGGTCGTGTCCTCGGTCCCGCTCCTGGGGGACATCCCGTACCTGGGCGCCCTGTTCCGCACCAACGAGCAGAAGAAAAAGAAGACGGAGCTGGTGATCCTCATCACGCCGAGGATCGTTCGCGCGGAGGAAGGCGCGGAAATCGCCGCCGGAGAACGCGACCGCCTGTACGGCGCCAAGAGGGGGAACCTCCTCGGCGGGCGGCCGTGGGTCTACGGCACGGAGGGGGAGCGGGAAACGTTCCGCCCCTGGAACTGAAATGTACGAGGAACATTTTCGACTGAAGGAGAAGCCGTTCGGGCTGACGCCGGATCCGGATTTCCTCTTTCTCTCGGAGAGCCACCGGCGGGCGCTGGACCACCTGCTGTTCGGGCTGGAGTCCGGGGAAGGGTTCATCGTGGTTTCCGGCGACATCGGCGTCGGCAAGACCACCGTCTGCCGCGCGCTGCTGCGGCGGATGCCGGAGCGGTTCACCACGGCCCTCGTCGTGAACACCCTCCTCACGGAGAAGGAGCTCCTGCGCACGGTTCTCGCGGATTTCGGTGCCGAAGTCCCCGACGGGACCCGGAAGGACCTGCTGGATTCGCTGAACCGGTTCCTCCTCGCGGAAGCGGAAAGGGACCGCCGGCCGGTCCTCATCATCGACGAGGCCCAGAACCTCGCCCCTTCGCTTCTGGAGCAGGTCCGGCTGCTGTCGAACCTGGAGACGGAGAAGCGGAAGCTCCTTCAGATCGTCCTCTTCGGCCAGAAGGAGCTCCGGGAGAAGCTGCGCCTGCCGGAGCTGCGGCAGTTCGACCAGCGGATCACCGTGCGGGCGGTGATCCTCCCGCTGGACCGGCGGGAAACCGCGCGGTACATCCACCACCGCCTGAGCGTCGCCGGTGCCTCCGGCGGCGCGTACCTTTCTTCCTCCGCGGAGAAGCTCCTGTTCCGGCGTTCGCGCGGCGTTCCCCGGCGGGTGAACCAGCTGTGCGACCGGGCGTTCCTGGCGGCCGCCTTGCGGGACGCGGCGCGCGTGGAGCGCGAGGACGTGGCGCGGGCGGCAGAATCCCTTTCCGACGGCGTGCCCGGGGAGGACCGGCCCATGCGTTGGTTCCGGCGCGCCTCCTGGCTCGCTGCGCCGCTTCTCCACCTTACACGGTTCGGGAAAGGGGGCGGCTTTTGAGCCTGTTGCAGGATGCGCTCCGCAGGGCGCAGAAAAACGCAGGGGCGCCGCCGCCTCCGCCTTTCGCCGCGTCGTCGACGGAGCCCGGCCGCCGGAAACCGAAAACGCGCTGGAAGCTGCTCGCCGTCGTGACGGCCGCTGCGTTCGCCGTGGGGGCGGCGGGCGTGTTCCTTCTGTCCCGTCGCGCCGCTCCGCCCGAAGCGAAGTTCGCGCAGGCGCCGCCGGTCCGTTCCGCGCCTTTGCCGGCGGCGTCCCCGCCCGTTCCCTCGGCCCCGGCGGCGCCGTCCGCTCCGGCCCCGGCAACGTCCGGCTCCGTCCGTCCGGCGGGGAAACCGGCAACCCGCCGATCGGAGGCGCCTTCCGCCCCGGCGGCGCCCGAGGGCGCGCACGAAGGGAAACCGGCTGCGAGGAAAGGGAAGGAACCCGTCCTTACGGAGTTCAACGCCGCGGTGGGAGCGCTGGACCGCGGCGACGCGGCGGAAGCGGCCCGGCGGTTCTGCGGGGTGACGGCGTCCTCGCCGGACCTCGTGGAAGCGTGGAACGGGCTGGGCCTCGCCCTGATGCGGCAGAAAAAGTTCGAAGAGGCGGACGCGGCGTTTTCCCGCGCCCTCGCGCTTAGCCCCCGCTACGTTCCCGGGCTGGTCAACGCCGGGCTGCTTCGGCTCGCCCAGGGAAGGGTGGACGAGGGCGCGGCGCTGTTTTCCCGCGCGGCGGATTTGTCCCCGGGTTCCCCCGCTCCGCGCGTGAACCTCGCCGTGGCGCGCGCCCGGCAGGGACGGCTCGGCGAGGCGGAGGAGACGCTGCTGGACGCCCGGCGCCGTTTCCCCGGACATCTCGATGTGCTGTACCAGCTCGGGACGGTGTACGACCGGATGGGGGACCGGGAGAATGCTTCCGGCGCGTACGTGGAGTTCCTCGCCGCCTCCGCCGGGTCGCGTCCTGGTCTGGAGGAGCGTGTCCGGGAACGGCTTCGCTCCTGGGGAATTTCACCTCCGGCTGTTGAGAGAAAATAGAATTGTCCCGACAAAACTCTCAACCCACTCGAAACGAAAGAGAACCGAATATTGATTTGACCTGAAAGTCTTCTCACTGTATATAAACCAGCAACGCTGAATTCGAATTGTTTTATCAAGTTCCCTTCCTGGTTTAAGTGAGGTGCATCACCAAGGGGGATCCGGATGTTCGGCGATCGGCACCGGGATCGAATCGGCACACCTTCTCTTCAGCGTCCTCCATCGGCTTCTCTGGTCATTTCTCCTCAAATCGATTGTGCGTCTTATCCGGGTCTCATCAACGCAATGCGGGTGTTTCCGCTGATCGGAGCGTTTCTGTTGACGGTGGAAAGATCCAGTCGTGGATCGAATCCTTCTGGAAGAAAGACGGAGATGTCATGAGAAGAATCCTGATTGTTGTTCTCGGATTGGTCGTGGTTGCTGGATTCATGAGCGCACAGACCGCGGTTGCCGAGGGGTTCCTTCAGGACAACACGGGCCTGGTTTCCATGGAAGCGGAGCATTAC
>JAJZRM010000393.1 GCA_021802685.1 Deltaproteobacteria bacterium
TTCGTTCACCAGCTCCGCCGCCCTCGCCTTGTTGGCTTCGGCATTTTCGAAGATCAACCGGGTATTCGGCTCCGCGTACCCCTCTTCCCGCAATTTGTCCGTAAACCCCTTCCTGGCGACGGTGTAGCGGGCTTCCTCGCTGAACATAAGGATCCCGATTTTCTTCTCCGCCCTTGCCTCCGGGGAAATGGAAACGACAGACAGAAAAACCGTTGTAATAAGAAGGATTCCTTTGCCGGGGCGCATGGGTTACCCCCTGGATCACTGAACCTTACATCGGTCGAAAAGGCATCGATCTTTAGGCGAAAAACGGGATTTCCGGGGCCGACATCACACGGCGGGGGCGCCGAGGCAGATCTCGAGGGATCGCGCCGTTGCGATCGTGTCTCCATCGAGGGAAATGCTGCGCCTGCCCACCACCGCCTCGGCGAGGGGCACCGCGTGGACGTTCGGCGGTTGAAGCGCCACCATCACGTCCGATAACCCTTCCGCGAGGGTCCGCACGGCGGCGGCGCCGAAACGCAACGCCATCAGCCGGTCGAAGGAGGTGGGTCCCCCGCCCCGCTGGAGGTGGCCCAGGACGATGGAGCGCGTCTCCTTCCCGGTGCGGTCGGCGATCTCGCCTGCCAGCCATTCCGCGATCCCGCCGAGCCGGACCTCCCTGCCGATCTCCTTCTCGCCCTTCGTCCGGACCTCGGCTCCCGCCGGCGCGGCGCCTTCCGCCACGACCACGATCGAATACCGCCGTCCCATCCGGTCCCGAATCCGGATCGCCTCGCAGACCGTCTCGAGGTCGAAGGGGATCTCGGGGATCAGGATCACGTCCGCCGATCCGGCCACCCCCGCATGGAGGGCGATCCATCCCGTGGTGCGTCCCATCATCTCCACGACCATGACACGGCCGTGGCTCTCCGCCGTCGAGTGGAGTTTGTCGAGCGCGTCGGTCGCCGTCGTCACGGCGGTGTCGAAGCCGAAGGTCAGGAACGTCGCGGAGAGATCGTTGTCGATCGTCTTGGGTACGCCGACCACCGGGATTCCCTTGTGGCAGAGCCGATGGGCGATGCTCAGGGAACCGTCGCCCCCGACCGCCACCAGCGCATCGAATCCGTGCCGCCGGAAGGCCGCGACGATTTCGTCGGAGCGGTCTTTCGCTATGATCTTGCCGTCCTGTTTCACCGGGAACTCGAACGGGTTCCCCCGGTTCGTGGTCCCGATGATGGTTCCCCCCTGGTGGTTGATCCCGCGCACCCGTTCGCGCGTCAGAGGGATCAGTCCCTCCTCGGGCGGCATTTCGAGCAGGCCGAGGTATCCGTCCCGTATCCCGACGACCTCCCAGCCGAGGCGGAGGGCGGAGAGCGTGACGGCGCGCAGGACGGCGTTCAGGCCGGGGGCGTCCCCCCCGCCGGTGTTCACCGCGATCTTCCGGATAACCATCCCCGATCCCCCTTTCCCGTGGTCCCCATCATCTTAATGCAGGGGGGGGGCGGGGCACCATGGGAAGGAAGGGGTGGAAACGGGTAGAAAAAGATTCCATTCTTTGACAAGGAATACGTGGGCAAGTGGGGAAAAAAATGCCTCCGGTGTTGCTCCCGTCCGATCGCATCCGCGTAACACATTTTTTTCATTGAGGATTTTTATGGACCTGTTTGGCCCTCAAGTTGCAGTGAACTCCTGCATGGTGGTGCATCCATAGACAAGAAACCAGAGAGATCACCATGAGCGATGAAAAGATATTCACCGTGTACCGGATGAACTACGAGCACAGCACGAAGGAGCCGATCGGGAAAATCGTCGAACGGCGAAAGTCGTCCCGACACAACAATCATATCGGATTGCTGCAGCTGGCCCGGAAACAGTTCTCCTCCAGCACGGACGAGGCGTTGCGCATCGGCGTTTTCGATGATTGAACGGGGGACCTCCCCCCCGGCCTGATCCGCTTCCCATCCATCCAAGGATCTCGTTCCCAACTCCGCCCGTTGAAGGATATGATTCCCGTAGGGCGGGTACATCGTCGGGCGGAGGGCGCTTTGTCTCGGCGCCCGGTATTTCCATCGGTGGGGGACCGTGTGAAAACGCAGATGCCGCACATCGGCAAGATCTCCTCGGAAATTTTCGACGAGATCATCCTTCCGCAGTTGGGGCGGAAGCGGCCGGAGATCCTGGTGGGGCCGCAGCATGGCGTGGATGTGGGGGTCGTCGACCTGGGGAACGGGCAGGTGATGGTGGCCACCACCGATCCGATTTTCGTGGTGCCCCCTTACGGATGGGAACGTTCGGGCTGGTTCGCGATCCACATCCTGGCGTCCGACGCCTCCACGTCGGGGATCCGCCCGACCTATATCACCATGGACCTGAATCTTCCGTTGTCCATGACCCGGGAGGATTTCGAGGAGATGTGGGCGGTGATGCACCGGGAGTGCGACAAGATCGGGATGTCCATCGTCACCGGGCACACCGGCCGCTACGAAGGGTGCGAATATCCCATGATCGGCGGGGCCACCGTAATCTGCATCGGGTCCAAGGACCGGTACGTGACCCCGACGATGGCGCGTCCGGGAGACGTCGTCCTCGTCACCAAGGGCGCGGCCATCGAAGCGGCCGGCCTGTTCGCGGTGACGTTTCCCGGGAAGGTGGCGGAACGGTACGGGGAGAAAACCGCCCGTGAAGCCGAGGAGATCTTCTGGCAGATGTCGGTCGTGGAGGATGCCCTCACCGCGGTGGAAGTCGGGGTGCGCGGCGAAGGGATCACCGCCATGCACGACGCGACCGAATGCGGGGTATGGGGCGGGTTGTTCGAGGTCGCCCTGGCGTCGGGCGTCGGCATGGCCATCGACAAGGAGAAGATCATCGTGCAGGATGCCGTGCGGAAAGTCTGCGACCTGTTCGGCATCGACCCGTACTCCTCCATCAGCGAAGGGACCCTAATACTCCCCTGCCGGCAG
>JAJZRM010000394.1 GCA_021802685.1 Deltaproteobacteria bacterium
CCATCTAAGTGGACTGAGATCTGGGAACGCAATCGTTTCGTGACCAACCCGCATTACATCTATCCCGGCATCCGCATCGTGATCGTCCCGCCCGCGCCGAAGGAAGTGGCGATGATCGTGTCTCCCCCTCCGCAGGAGACCGCCGCGCCCGCCCCGGCGCCGGAACCTGCCGCCGTCCCTCCGGCCGAGGCCCCCGCCGCGGCTCCGCCCCCGGCTATTGCGCCTGCCCCGGAACCGTATCTCGACATACTGCCCGCCGACTTCGTCCGCGCCGGCGAATTCCTCCGGGAAGCGCCGATGGGGGTGGGGAACATCCTGGGAGGCAAGGATCCGAAAGTGGGGTTCTCGGAGAATGACACGGTGTACCTCACGCTGGACAAGGCGATTCCCGCCGGCCAGCTCCTGGGTGTTTACCGGGTACGGGGACCGATCCGCGTTTCCGGAGACCGTTCGTATTCCGGATACGTGAAATACCTGATCGGCGTTCTCCAGATGGGGCCGAAGGAGGACGGCCAGCTGACCGCCAAGGTGCGGCAGTCGTTCGAAGACCTCACGCGCGCCGACCTGGTTTCCGAGGAGATCCCCTATTATGCCCGCGTGAAGATCGTCCCCGGGGCCGACGGGGTTCCTTCCACCGTGATCGCGGGCCGGTTGCTGAACAAGGAGTTGGCCACCGGCGATTTCGTGTACCTGGACCGCGGCACCGCGTCGGGCGTGCAGGTCGGCAACGTGTTCCGCGTATTCGCTCCGACGGGCATCGCCGCGGGCACTCTCATGGCCGACAAGGGAGACGTGAACACCGAAGTGGCCAGGGCCGTGGTGGTCCGGGTGGGGACGGAGTTCTCCACGGCCTACGTCGAACGCAGCACCCAGTCGTTCGAGGCGGGTGTTCCGGCGCGCCGGGGGATCCCCGCGAAGTAAGGCACGATTATTGATGCGTTTCGGGGGAACCCGGGGAGGGGTTCCCCCATGGACGATCCGGAAAAGTCACCTTTCGCCTTCGACGCGCTGCTTCGACTCTCCCTGATCGAGGGGTTCAACTTGGCGCACCTGCGCCGTTTTCGAGATGCCGCGGCATCTTCCCCCCGTCTTCCCGGTTTACCTCCATCGAAGGGCGGTTCCCTCTTCGCCCGGGCGGAAAACGCCCTGTCCGGCGCCGAAGCGGAACGGGACACGGAAGATGTGAGGGAATCTTGCGCCCGGTCGGGCATCGCCATTCTCACCATCCTGTCTCCGGAATACCCCCTGGCGCTCCGGGAGATCCCCGATGCGCCCATCGTGCTGTACCGCGCGGGCGCTCCCTGGCGGGGGGGAACCGGGGTGGCCGTGGTGGGAAGCCGGGCTCCCTCCGGCCCCGGAAAAGACTTTACCCGCATCCTGGCGGAGGAACTGGCCTCCGCGGGGTTCGTGGTGGTCAGCGGCATGGCCCGGGGGATCGACGGCGCCGCCCACCGGGGCGCATTGCGCGCCGGCGGCCGGACCGTCGCGGTGCTCGGCTGCGGCGTGGACGTGGCGTACCCCCCCGAACATGCGGGCCTGCGGGAGGAGATCCTCGCCCGGGGCGCGGTGTACTCCGAATACCCTCCGGGAGCGACCCCGTTGCCGCACCGGTTCCCGGCGCGCAACCGCATCGTGAGCGGGCTGTGCCGCGGGGTGGTCGTCGCGGAGGCTCCGGAGCGGAGCGGGGCGCTCATCACCGCCCGGCTGGCGCTGGAACAGGGGCGGGAAGTGATGGCCGTCCCGGGGAATCCCCGCTTCCCCCATACGGCCGGGAGCAACCGCCTCCTAAGGGAAGGGGCCGCCCCCGTCTGCTCCGGCTCCGACGTGCTCGATGCCCTTGGAACGCCGTCTCCCGGGGGAGGCGGAGACCTCTCGGGACGGATCCTCGGGTTCCTCTCCAGGGAGCGGCACGTGGAGGAGATCGCTGCTGCGCTTTCCCTTGAAATCCCGAAGCTCCTTCCCGTCCTGATGGAAATGGAACTGGGGAATCTGGTTGTAAAAAGAGCCGGGGACTATTATAAGAGGAAGTCTTGAACGCCCGGGGCTTACCCGGGATCTCCAGTGGAGGGGAAATGGTCAAGTCGTTAGTTGTCGTCGAATCGCCGGCGAAAGCCAAGACGATACAGAAAGTCCTCGGAAAAGGGTTCCAGGTCCTATCTTCGATGGGACACGTGAAGGACCTCCCCAAAAGCCGCCTGGGAGTCGACGTCGAAAACGGCTTCACTCCTTCCTACGTCGTGATCAAGGAGCGGAAGAAGGTCCTGGGCGATATCCTCGAATCCGCCCGCTCGGCGCAAACGGTGTACCTCGCCCCCGACCCCGACCGGGAAGGGGAAGCGATCGCGTGGCACATCGCCGACGCCATCCGTGAAGACCGAGGAAAGCGGAGGAAGAAGGCCCGTCCTGCCGACGGCAAGGGGGTGAAGGGGAAAAAAGGGGCGGCGAAGGATGCGGCGGATGCTTCCTTGCCGGAAATCCGGCGCGTCCTCTTCCACGAGATCACGAAGAAGGGGATCACCCAGGGGATGACCGCCCCCTTGTCCCTCGATCCGAACAAGTTCGACGCCCAGCAGGCACGGCGGATCCTCGACCGGCTCGTGGGGTATACCCTGTCGCCCCTCCTCTGGTCGAAGGTTCGCCGCGGACTGTCCGCGGGACGGGTGCAGTCGGTGGCGGTGAAAATCGTCTGCGCGCGGGAAAAGGAGATCGCGGCGTTCGTGCCCGAGGAGTATTGGTCGCTGACGGCCCGGTTCGCGGCGGAAAGCCCGCCGCCGTTCCCGGCGCGGCTGTCGGAAGCGGGCGGGGAAAAGGTCCGGCCGGGAAGCGGGGAGGAAACCGCGGCGTTGCGCGACGCCGTGAAGGATGGCCCGTTCGTCGTCCGCACCGTCCGGAAGAAGGTCCGCCGCCGACTGGCCC
>JAJZRM010000395.1 GCA_021802685.1 Deltaproteobacteria bacterium
GGATTTTGTAGATATTATACACACTTCCATAATTTTTTCGGGAGGTAGGGTGGCGAGACAAACCATGGGCATTTCGGCCGGAGCGTTCCTCCTGTTGCTTCTGGTCGAGGTCCCGATAAACGCGCAGGCCGTCGATTCGAAGCCCATGTATGCGGTGGTCGCGGAACCTGCCCAGCCTTCCGTGGTCCCACCGGTCCGCCCGCCCTTAAAGAACGGCGCCGTCGCCGCCCCGGGCCCCCGCCCGCAGGCGGTTCCCTCCCGCCTCGCGCCCCTCCCGCAGGCATCGCTGGTCGTGCCGCCCTCCGAGAAGGCGCCGGACCGGGTCCTCTCGCCCGGCGAGGTGGACCGGCAGGTGAACACCAACCTTGCGGATGATGCGGAAGAGCAGGAGCGGGACGTATTCTTCGCGAACGCCTCCAGGGAGGTGGAAAAGGGAAGGAACGGGGTGTTCGCGGGGATGACGAACCCGATCGAGAAGTTCATCCGGTACTTCCAGAACCGGGGTAGGGACCGGTTCGCGTTGTACCTCGCCCGGTCCGGCAAGTACGCGGACATGATGCGGGGGATCCTCGCGAAGTACGGCCTGCCCGAGGACCTGATCTACCTTGCCCTCATCGAAAGCGGCTTCTCGCCCAAGGCGTACTCCCATGCGAAGGCGGCGGGCCCGTGGCAGTTCATCGCGGGAACCGGCCGGCGCTACGGCCTGCGGATCGACTGGTGGGCCGACGAGCGCCGGGATGCGGAGAAGTCCACCCATGCCGCCGCGTCGTACCTGAGGGACCTTTACGGGATGTTCGATTCCTGGCCGCTGGCCGCCGCCGCCTACAACGCCGGTGAAGGGAAGATCAGCAAGGCGGTGCATCGGTACAAGTCCGACGATTACGCGAAACTGATCCGGTACAAGTACCTCAAGCAGGAAACGAAGGATTATGTCCCCAAGATGCTCGCCGCCCTGGCCATCGCCAAGGAACCCGAAAAGTACGGTTTCGGGGACGTCGAGTACATGGACCCGCTGAACCTGAAGACGATAGTCGTTCCGGGAGGCACCGACCTTGCGGAAACGGCGCGCATCCTCGATATCCCGTACGAGGATCTCCGGGAGTGGAACCCGGAACTTCGCCGGTTCTGCACGCCTCCGAACCGGCAGGAGTACGAGCTCCGGCTATCCGTCGACGCGGCGTCCCTCGCCGAAGAGCGGATGGAAGAGATCCGGACGCGGGCGAAGGTGACTTTCCTGCAGCATAACGTCCGGAAGAGGGAGACGCTCGACGGCCTCGCGGTGAAGTACGGGACATCGAAGGCCGTCCTCAAGGAGATGAACGGGCTGAAGAGGGACTCTCTTATCCGGGTTTCCCGCCTCGTCATCCCGGTGACCGGATTGTCCGGAGAGGAAACCGTACCCGGAAAGGAGATCGCCCCGGACCAGCTCACGATGGCGCACATGCGGGCCGAGGAGGGCAAGCGGAAGGGGTTCCGCGGGGCGAAATGGTCCCCGCGGGCGGAATCGGGGAAAACGGTTCGGGTGCGGAAGGGAGACACTCTAGGGGGAATCGCGAAGCGGCACGGGGTGTCCGTCAAGGAACTGGCCGGCGCGAACGCCATCCCGCAAAACGCGAAGCTGAAGATCGGTGAGCGGCTGACCCTTCCCGACAGACGCCCGGCTCGCAAGGAGCCGTCGAGAAATCCCGGGAATGTCCTGCGGTACAAGGTCCACGAGGGCGACACCCTTGAAAAGATCGCCCGCGTGTACGGCGTGAAGTCGGACGCCCTCGCCGAACGCAACGGGTTGATGGAGGGCGAACCGCTCCAGCTGGGCGCCGTGCTCGTCATCCCCAGGGAGTCTTGAAACCTGCCTAGGCGCATCCGTTATACGTACCTCGACAACGCGGCCACCACGCTTCCCAAACCCGGGGGAGTGGCGGAAGCCGTGGCGTCGGCCATCCGCCGCGCGGGGAATCCGGGCCGGTCGGGCCATGTTCTGTCCACCAGGTCGGCGCGCGACCTCTTCGAGGCGCGGGAACGGTTGGCGGAGCTTTTCGGCGGCGGGGACAGTTCCCGTTTCGTTTTCACGGAAAACGCCACCGCGGCGCTGAACCAGGCGATCAAGGGCGTGCTGCGCCCGGGCGACCACGTCGTCACCACGTCGGTGGAGCACAACTCCGTCATGCGCCCCTTGCGGAGGATGGAGGAGGCGGGCGTCCGGATCACGGTCGTTCCGGCGGACCGGGACGGCGTGACGGATCCCCGGTTCCTGGTCGCCGCCTTCCGGAAAAGGACCCGGCTGGCCGTCATGGCGCATGCCTCGAACGTATCCGGCGCCCTGCAGCCGGTCGGGATGGTGGTCGAGGAAGCCCGGAAACGGGGGATCCTCACCCTGGTCGACGCCGCGCAGACGGCGGGCGCCGTGCCGATCGACCTGCGGGCGCTTCCCGTCGACCTGCTGGCCGCCTCCGGTCACAAGGGGCTGCTGGGGCCGCAGGGAACCGGCTTCCTTTACGTCCGGGAGGGGGTGCGGATCGTCCCGCTGATCGAGGGGGGCACGGGGAGCCGCTCCGAATCGGACCATCAGCCGGATTTCT
Source organism: Deltaproteobacteria bacterium (assembly GCA_021802685.1). Classification (GTDB taxonomy): domain Bacteria; phylum Desulfobacterota; class Deferrimicrobia; order Deferrimicrobiales; family Deferrimicrobiaceae; genus UBA2219. The sequence continues at coordinate 2,580 of JAJZRM010000395.1, forward strand.
TCCCGGACGCCCTCGAATCGGGGACCATGAACAGCGTGGGGATCGCGGGGCTGTCCACCTCCCTGGGGTGGATTCTCGCGAAGGGCGTCGATGCGATCCGGCGGAAGGAGGCGGCGCTCTCCGGCATGCTGCTGGAGGGGATGGCGAAAATCCCGGGGGTGCGCCTCTTCGGCCCGCCGGACCCGCTACGGCGCGTTTCGGTGGTGTCGTTCCTGGTGGAGGGGATGGATCCCGCCGAAGTTGGGCGGCGGCTGGAAAAGGGGTACGGTATCCTGGTCCGGGCGGGGCTTCACTGTTCGCCGAACGGGCACCGCACTCTTGGGACCTTCCCCTCCT
>JAJZRM010000396.1 GCA_021802685.1 Deltaproteobacteria bacterium
ATCTGTTCCCGCCGTGACGCCCCGGTGAGGGCGATGCTCAGCCCGAACAGGGCGTTTCCCCACAGGATGAAGGGACGCCGGTTCCCACGCCGGTCCTGGAGATGGCCCGCGGGAATCCGGACCAGGGCGTTGGCCGCCGCCTGCGTCGTGAAGATGAGCCCCGTGTGGGCGATGGAGATCCCCGAGTCCCGCGCGTAGAGCGGGAAGAAGGAGAAGAGGGACCCCCAGGCGAAGGTGGAGAAGAAGGTCGTCACCCAGCACGACAGGACCGCGCGGATCCGCACGATCTCCCGGAAATCGGCAAGGAGGTTTCCCGCTCCGCCCCGGCCCGGGGACGGCGCCGGGGGGGACGAAACCCGCAGGACGCACGCCAGGATCCCCGCCCCGATGATCAGCCCGGAGGCGGCGAAAGCGGTTTCGAAACCCCGCGTGGCGATCGCGCCGCCGAGTCCCGGCCCAAGAGCCATCCCCAGGTAGAGGGCGGTCGTATACCAGCCGTAGGCCCTTCCGAGAAACCGCGCCGGGACGGTGTCCCCGACGTGCGACATCATCGCCGGAGAAAAACAGGCGAGTCCCACTCCGGAAACCAGGTAGATCAGGCCGATGTGCAGCGGCGTTCGCGCGGCGAGGAGCAGCACGGAGGTCAGGCAGGAGATCGCCATCCCCGCGAGGATGAGGACCTTGCGCCCGAGACGGTCCGACATCAAACCGAGAGGGAGCGACAGGAGGGCCGCGGCGAGCATGAAGCCCGCGTTGATCATTCCCACCTCGACGGTGGTAGCGCCCATCCGCCGCGCGAACAGGGGAACCAGGGGAATTCGCATGTAGGATCCCATGTAGAGGAGCAGCGCGATTCCGCACGCGAAAAGAAGGGACGGCGGCACCCGGGTGGCGTTGTCATCGGAGGAAGGAATGCTTATGGAAGGCCGTTTAGGGATGGGATGATCCTTTCGGGAAGCGGTCTATTTATGGTGCGGAACATCTAATTAATTAAGATGCTGCGGCAATATGTGAGTATAACGTATTGACATCCGGAGGAAACGGGTGAAATAATTTTAAAAGGTAAAATATCAGGGGGGAGGGGTATATGGACAAGAAGCTTCTGGTGGAGCTGACGGCAGAGATAGTGTCCGCACATGCTTCCGTAAATGAAATGGGCCAAGAGGAACTACTTGGCGAGATGCAGGCGGTGTATCAGAAGTTAGTGGCTCTCGCCGGAGCCGAAGGTGAGGAAACCGAAGGTACATCCCAGGAAGTCAAGCCGGTCGTTCCGGTGAACAAAGCGTTCGGCGCGGACAAAGTCTACTGCCTTGTGTGCGGAAAGGCGTTCACCACGCTGAAAAAGCACATCGCCGTGAGCCACCAGATGACGCCGAAAGATTATCGGAAAGCGTTCGGCATCCCCTCCAAGACCCCCCTTGTCGCGAGGAAATACTCGGAAGCGAAAAAGAAAATCGCCCAGGAAAAGGGACTTGCCGGGAAGCTGGCCGAAGGGCGGAGGAAACGCGCGGCGGCGAAGCAGTAAACGGCATCTTCAGGGTTCCCGATCACCCCTTGAAGCCCACCGGCCGGCAACGGCCGAGTGGGCTTTTACGCCGCGATCAGGCAAAATATAAGTTCCACCCCCAACCGCAGAAGGAGGTTATGGAGGATGCCCTACGCCGCCAAGGAGTACGGGAAGTTGATCGGCATGGAAGGGTTCAGCGAAACGTTGCTGAAAAACCACTTCACCCTTTACCAGGGGTATGTCGCCAACACGAACAAGGTTTCGGACATCTTGACGGCGATGCTCGCCGAAGGAAAGACGGCGGTTCCCGAATACGCGGAGCTCAAGCGCCGGTTCGGTTGGGAGTGGAACGGCATGCGGTTGCACGAACTCTACTTCGGAAACCTGGGCGGCAAGGGGGCCCTCGACCCGGCGTCGAAGCTGGCGAAGGCGGTCGCGGCGGAATTCGGCAGCGCTTCGATGTGGGAGGCGGATTTCCGCGCGACGGGGGCGATGCGCGGGATCGGCTGGGTCGTCCTGTACCAGGACAGGGAAAGCGGCCGGCTGTTCAATCAGTGGATCAACGAGCACGATGCGGCGAACCTCGCCGGGGCGGCGCCGGTCTTCGTCATGGACGTGTTCGAGCACGCCTTCATGATCGACTACGGCCTGAAGCGGGCCGACTACATCGGGGCGTTCTTCAAGAACGTCGACTGGAAGGCGGCCGAGGCCCGGCTGGCCTGACAGGCAGGTCCGGGGGAACCCGGCCGCACGGTTCCTCCTCCCCGCCATGGATTATTACGCACAGGGAAGCCTTGTCGCGGCGGTGGTGGCGCTGGCCATCGCCGTGTACCTGCGCGTCTTCTCGAAGGGGGACCGGGAGGCGAAGGCGTTCTCCGACCTCTCCCTCTTCATCTTCCTCTGGTGCTTTCCCGAATACCTTTGGAAGACCCTCTCCTCCGCTTTCTGGCACAAGGTGAGCCTCGCGGGGGTGATGTTCATCCCGCCGTTCGCGCTGCGGTACTGCGGCGCCGCGGTGCGGACGCGCCCCCGCTGGTTCCCCGCGGCGTTCGTCGCCGGCATGTGGGTGAGCGCCGCGTTCGGGGCGACGATCTTCTACGATCCCCTTCTCTTCTCTCCATGGTGGAACGCGGCCGCCCTCCTCTACGTCTATCCGTACCTCGGTATGGGGCTGTACCTCATCGTCCGCCACGGGTTCCGGGACTCCCCTTCCGACGTGGAGCGGAAGAAGTACCAGTTTCTGGTGGTGGGGGGAGGGATCGCCAGCGCGGTGGCCCCGCTGAATTTCCTTCCCGGGACGGGGGTCGACTTCCCCCCGCTGGCGGCGTTCGCCGTGCTCGTCTTCTTCTACTTCATGGCGACGGGAATCCTCCACCTCCACTTCTTC
>JAJZRM010000397.1 GCA_021802685.1 Deltaproteobacteria bacterium
GTACGCGAAGTCGATCGGCGTGCCCCCCCGGGGGAGTTCCTTCACGTCGCCCCGCGGCGTGAAAACGTAGACCTCCTCGGGAAACAGCTCCACCTTCACGGTGTTCATGAACTCCCGGGGGTCCTTCATGTCCTGCTGCAGTTCGAGGATCTGCCGCAGCCACAGGAACATCTGGTCTTCCTTGTCCGCGGTCCGGCGCCCCTCCTTGTACTTCCAATGGGCGGCCACGCCGTTCTCCGCCAGGGCGTGCATCTCTTCCGTGCGGATCTGGATCTCCATCATTTCCGCGTTCGGCCCGAAAACCGTCGTGTGGAGAGACTGGTAGAGGTTGGCCTTCGGCATGGCGATGTAGTCCTTGAACCTGCCGGGCACCGGCTTCCACAGGTTGTGGACGATCCCCAGCGCCCCGTAGCACTCCCGCAAGGTCTTCGTGATGATGCGGTAACCGATGAAGTCGTAGACGTGATCGAAATCGATCGACTGGCGGTTCATCTTCTGGTAAATGCCGGCGAGGTGCTTTTCCCGGCCCGTGATGACCGCCTCGATCCCCGCCTCCCGGCACTTGGACTCGAGGAGGGAGATGACGTTGCGGATGTGCCCCTCGCGGTTGCGCCTCCGCTCGTCCGCCTGGCGGGCGAGTTCCCCGTACTGGGAAGGGTGCAGCACCGCGAAGCACCGGTCCTCCATCTCGGCGCGCACGCGGGACATCCCGAGGCGGGCCGCGATGGGCGAGTAGATCTCGACCGTCTCCCTGGCGATGACGGCCTGCTTGTCGGGCGACAGGTGCTGCAGCGTGCGCATGTTGTGGAGCCGGTCGGCGAGCTTGACGAGGATGACCCGGAGGTCCTTTCCCATCGCCAGGATCATCTTGCGGAGGGATTCCGCTTTCTGGGCGGCCACGTCGGAGATGGTCACTCGGCTGATCTTGGTGACGCCGTCCACGAGGAGGGCGACGGAATCCCCGAAGAGCTCCCGGACCTCGTCGATGGTGGCCACCGTGTCCTCCACGGTGTCGTGGAGAAGCCCGGTGGCCACCGTTTCCTCGTCGAGGTTCCAGTCAGCCAGCAGGAACGCGACGTTCAAGGGGTGGATCAGATACGGGTCGCCCGATTTGCGCAGCTGCCCGAGGTGGACCTTCGCCGTGAAGACGTACGCCTTGTGGATGAGCTCCACGTTCGCGGAAGGCCGGGTGGATTGTACCCGCTCGACGATATCCAGGACGCGGAACAAAGCGGCACCGCCCTTCCCGACGCGCTATCTTACCCGGACCTTCCCCTGGGCGATTTCCCGAAGCGCGACGACCGTCGGTTTCTCCTTCCGCGACGTGGTGTCGATCGTGGCTCCCTGGCCCGAGTACAGCTGCTTGGCCCGCTTTGCGGCGACTACGGTGAGCTGGAAGTGGTTGTTCACCTGGCGAAGACAATCCTCGACCGTTACTCGAGCCATTCTTTGGCGTCTCCTTTTCTTTACAGGATCCTGTCGACGGCGGCCGCCGTGCGTTCCCGGCGCAGCCTGCGCGCCCGGACGATCCATTCCACCTGCCGGACCGCCGCTTCCAGGTCTTTGTTCACGACGAGGTAGTCGTATCTTTTCAGCTCCGAAATTTCCTGGCGCGCCGCCTCGAGGCGCCGCTCCATCTCTTCCCGCCCTTCCCTCGCTCGTCCGAAAAGCCTTTTCCGCAAGGTGTCGCGGTCCGGGGGAAGGATGCCGACCAGCACCGCCTCGGGAACGGCCGCCTTTACCGAGCGGCCTCCCTGGACATCGATTTCAAGGACCGCATCCTCGCCCCTCGACACGATCGCATCCACCGCGGCGAACGAAGTTCCATACCAGTTTCCGTAGACGCGGGCGTATTCTAAAAATTCCTTTCTTTTCACCATATTATCAAATTTCTGCTCGTTCACGAAGTAATAATCCCTCCCGTCCGACTCGCCCTTCCTCCTTTCCCGCGTCGTGTAGGAGACGGACAGCACGAGTCCCTCCACCCGGGCAAGGAGCGCCCGGCAGATCGTGGTCTTCCCCGAACCCGAGGGGGCCGATATGACGAATATGTCGCCGCGCGCCATCGGATCACTCCACGTTCTGGATCTGTTCGCGGACCTTCTCGAGCTCGGTCTTCGCCGCCACGATCCGGGCGGAGATGACGGCGTGCGCGGACTTGTTCCCCGCCGTGTTCAGTTCGCGGAAGATCTCCTGGACAAGGAAGTCGAACCGCTTTCCCACCGCGTCCCCCGGCGCGAGAAACAGCGCGTCCGCGGCGGCCAGGTGGACCTTGAGGCGGTCGCACTCCTCGGTGATGTCGAGCCGGTCGATGAGGAGGGCCGCTTCCTGGTGCAGGCGGGCGGGATCGATCCCGGCCGTTCCCGATAACGCTTCGATCCGGTCCCGGAACCTCGCCGCGGCCGATTCCTTGTTTTCCCCGGCGAGCGCCCGGATCTCCTCCGCGGCCGCCCCGATGCGCGAAACGGTTTCCCGGAGGATCTCCTTCAGGCGTTCCCCCTCCTCCCGGCGCGCCTTCGAAAGCATCGCCAGGGCGTCCCGGACCGCGCCTTCCGCCTCGGCCCAGAGGAGGTCCGCCGGATCGTCGGCTTCCGGAGCCGCCTGGAACGCCTCCGGCACGGCGATCAGGTCCCGCAGCGTCAGTTCGCCCCCCACGCGGAACTCCTCCCGGATCTTTTCGGCCTCTTCGAGGAACGCCCGCAGCAGTGCGCGGTTCACCCGCAAGCCCGCCCCGAATTTTCCCGCGTCCCGTACGTTCAGGTGGATGTCCACTTTCCCCCGCCGCAGGACGTCGCGCACCATGCCGCGCACCCGCGGTTCCCAGGAGAGGTACCTCCCCGGACAGCGGACATGCACGTCGAGGAACCGGTGGTTCACGGACCGGACCTCGACGG
>JAJZRM010000398.1 GCA_021802685.1 Deltaproteobacteria bacterium
AGTTTGAAATGGTAGCGGGGCCAGGATTTGAACCTGGGACCTTCGGGTTATGAGCCCGACGAGCTACCGGACTGCTCCACCCCGCGTCACGAACATATAACTATATGCCGCTCCCACGGACATGTCAAACGTAATCCCCCCTATTATTTCCCGAACCCTCCGCATCAGAGCGATGAATCCATCGTCCTCCGGTGCTCGCCGTTTTAAGCGGACATCGGTTGTTAAACATATCATATCAGGCACGCTACTTGAAATTAGCAACGCATGTTCGCGGATGCAAACTCCCAACTCGACACATTGACGTCCCGCCTCCGCACGGAAGACATCTCCCGTTGTATCCATACGATCCGGGGTCTACGTGTCATGCTCGATGCCGATCTCGCAGCGCTTTTCGAGGTACCGACAAAGGTCTTCAACCAGGCCATCCAGCGGAATATGGACCGGTTCCCTGATGATTTCATGTTCCAACTGACGGATCCTGACAGGGATGCGGCCCAACTGTCAGGGATCACGTAAAAATCCCCCTTTGAGATCATTGAATCTGTCCCCCCTGATCTTGCGAAGGAGGGACGTATGGAGAACGGTTTCGGGATAGGAGACACTCTCCGGCAGAACGATTTGCAGGAGAGAGATATGATCCAACGTGATCTGCACGGCACTGTTGCAGAGCTCGCCGGGCGAGGAACCCCGCGGAAGGCCATCGCCCGGATGCTGGGGATCAGCGTGAAGTCCGTTCGCCGGATTCTGTGCCGCAAGGAGTGGAAGCCGTACCGTCGCAAGCCGCCGGAGACGACGCTGCTGACGGGGTTTGAAGCGTTTGTGACACGTCGGGCCCCGGAGGTCGGATACAACGGCAAGGTGCTGCTGCGGGAACTCAAGCTCATGGGCTATTCCGGCAGCTACGTGACCCTCCAACGCTTCGTCCGGCCGTTGCGGAACGCTTTTCGTCGGGACGCGGAGGCCACGATCCGCTTCGAGACCGCCCCGGGGCTGCAGGGACAGGTCGATTGGGGTTCCAGCGCCGTCTGGATCGGCGATGCGAAGATGAAGCTGCACTTCTTTGCGATGGTGCTGGGATACTCGCGCAGGATGTACGCCAAGGGATTCCGGGGGGAGCGGATGGTCCATCTGCTCGGCGGCCACGAGGCGGCGTTTGCCTGGTTCGGCGGATCGCCCCGGGAACTTCTCTATGACAACCCGCGCACGATGGTCAAGGGCCGGGACGCGGTCTCCGGAGAGGTCGAGCTCAACGGGACCTTCAAGGACTTCGTCGCCCACTATGGCGTCCGCCCCCGGTTCTGTCATCCGTACCGGGCCCGCACGAAGGGGAAGATCGAGTCGGGGATCAAGTACCTCAAGAAGAATTTCCTGGCCGGTCGCCGGTTCCGGGATCTGGACGAGCTGAACCGGCAGATCGAGGAATGGCTGCTCACCGAAGCCGATGTGCGGATCCACGGGACGACAGGAGTCCGCCCCATCGACCGTTTCCCCCAAGAGCGGTTGATCGACGTAAGCCACGTTCCGCCCTATCGGCTGGAGCGGGTCATCCACCGGCAGGTGTCCAACGATGCAAGGGTCTGCTTCGAGACGAACCGGTATTCGGTGCCCTGGCACTTCATTCGCCACCCGGTGGAGATCCGCCTCCACGGCGATTTTGTCCTTCTTCTCCACGACGGCAAGGAGATTGCCCGCCACCCCCGGTTGGACGGCAGGTTCCAGGAACGGATCGACCCCGCTCACTTCCGCGGGCTGTTCCGGATGGAGCGGGAGGCCATCGAGGATCACGGTCCCCTCCACGATCCGCGCTTTGTCGCCGACGAGGTCATGATTCGGGATCTATCCTTCTATGACCGCGTCGCCGGGATCGGGGGGCACGCATGAGCCACCTCGATGCTTTGGAGACCAACCTGCGGGAGCTCAAGCTCTCCCGGGTTGCGGATCATCTCTCTTCCTTCCTGGCGGACGCCGCTAAACAGGAGTGGGATTACGGGAAGTTCCTCGAGCAGTTCGTCCGGGAGGAACTGGCCGCCCGGCGCGAGCGGCGCAACGAGATGGGGATGCGCATGGCCCGCATGCCTTTCCTCAAGACCCTGGAGTCGTTCGATTTCGCCTACCAGCCGTCGATCAACCCGAAGCAGATCAAGGAGCTCTCTGCCGTGCGCTGGGTCGCCAACGGGGAGAACCTGGTCTTGCTCGGTCCCCCCGGCGTAGGGAAGACCCACCTCGCGGTATCCCTGGGGGTCAAGGCGATCGAGGCGGGGTACAAAACCCAGTTCACCTCGGCGCAGTCGCTGATCGCCTCTCTCGCTCGGGCTCATGCCGAGAACCGGCTGGAGCAGCGGCTCAAGCTCTACTGCCAGCCCAAACTGCTGGTCATCGATGAGATCGGTTACATCCCGATCGACCGGCACGGCGCAAACCTCTTCTTCCAGCTCATCTCCCGGCGATACGAGAAGGGCGCGATGATCCTCACATCCAACCAGCCCTATTCCAACTGGGGCGACATCTTCGGCGACCGGATCATTGCGACGGCGATCCTGGACCGGGTGCTTCACCACGCGACCACCATCAGCATCAAGGGCGAGTCGTACCGACTGAAGGAAAAGCTCAAGGCCGGCCTCCTTCAGAGGCAGGAAGCAAAGGCGTGAACCCCAACAGGGGGGACAATTTCGATGATCTCAAGGGAGACTTTTTCGGTGATCCTTGACACCCATCTCCGACGTGTCCTGGTAGAGGCCGCCTGGCACTACCGGCACCCGCCGCACCGCACGGGGGAGACCATCCGGAAGCGACGCGAGGGGCAACCTCCCGACGTGATCGAGACGGCGCGCAAGGCGGAGGTGCGGCTGAACCGCAAATTCACCCGCATGGTCATGGGCGGCAAGCGAACG
>JAJZRM010000399.1 GCA_021802685.1 Deltaproteobacteria bacterium
CCGCAAACCCCGAGGATTCCGGGGAGAACGAAAAGGGCGGCGAAGCGAAGCGGGGCGAAAAGAAGGGCGGGAAAACCTCCCGCATGCTCCTGATCATCGCCCCCATCGCCGCGATCGCCCTGGCCGCGGGCGGGTATTTCGGTTACACGTTCCTGTCGCAGGGAAAGGGGAAGGCCTCCTCCCACGCGGAGGCCGCCAAGGGGGAGAAGGGGAAAGTCATCCTGTTCTCCGTCGACCCGTTCGTCGTCAACCTGTCCGAGCCCGGCAGGTATCTCAAGGTGACGATGCAGTTCGAGCTCGCCGCGGAGGCGTACCAGGCGCCCGTCAACGAGAAGGTCCCCATCCTGCGCGACGCCATCATCACCCTGATCGGCAACCAGACCTACGAGTACGCCGCGAGCGCGGAGGGGAAGCTCCAGCTGAAGGACGAGATCCTCCTCCGGACGAACCAGATCTTCGGGAAAGAGGTGTTCCGGAACCTCTACTTCACCGACTTCGTGATGCAATGACGAACGAAATCCTCTCCCAGGACGAGATCGACTCCCTGTTGAAGGGGGTCCAGAACGGGGACATCGGCACCGGCGGCGATTCCGCCCCCCCCGACGGGACCGCCTCGTTCAATTTCCGGAGCCAGGAACGGATCATCCGCGGCCGGATGCCCGGCCTCGAGATCGCGAACGAGCGGTTCGCACGGACGTTCCGGAACTCCATCACGACGGTCCTGCGGCGGTTCGTCGACGTCAACATCCAGGGCGTCACGATGATGAAGTTCGGGGACTTCATGAAGACCCTCCCGCTTCCCTCGAACATCAACCTGTTCCGGATGAAGCCGTTGAAGGGGCTCGCCCTCTTCATCATCGAGGCCCCGATGGTGTTCGCCTTCGTCGAATGCTTCTTCGGCGGTTCCTCGGTCAAGTACGTAAAGGCGGAAGGCAGGTACTTCACCGCGATCGAGCAGAAGGTCATCGGGAAGATCATGTCGCACGCCTTCGCGGACATGGCGTCGTCCTGGGCCGGGATCACCCAATTCGAGCCGGAGTACGTGGGGAACGAGATCAATCCCCAGTTCGTGACGATCGTCCAGCCCACCGAGATCGTCATCAAAGTCCAGGTCAACGTCGAGCTCGAGAACTTCACGGGGAAGGTCTACTTCTGCATCCCGTATTCGGTGGTGGAGCCGCTCAAGGAGAAGCTCTGCTCCGGGTTCCAGGCGGACCGGTTCGAGACCGACGAGCGGTGGATCGCAGGGCTCAAGGAGAAGCTCATGAACACGCGCGTCAACCTGACCGGCGAGGTCGGCATCGTGCATCTCTCGATCGGCGACGTCATGGCGCTCAAGGCCGGCAGCGTGATCAACCTCGGCATCCACAAGGGAGACCCCCTTCTCGTCAAGGTCGAGGATGTTCCGAAGTTCCGCGGCCTCCCGGGATGCCGGAAGGGGAACCAGGCCATCAAGGTCACCGAGATCCTTTAAGGAAAGGAAGGTCAGGGAATGGACGAGCAGACGGTTGAGGCGGCGCAGGCGGAGCAGGCGGCCGAGGCGCTGCGGGCGGAGGAGGCGGCGCAGGCGGCCGCGTTCGCGGAGGTGCTCGACGAAGGGAAAAACGCGGGAACGCGGGACATCGACTTCCTCCTCGACATCCCCCTGGTCGTCACGGTCGAGATCGGCCGGACGAGGATGCTCATCAAGGACCTGCTCCAGCTCGGACAGGGCTCCGTCGTCGAGTTCGACAAGCTCGTGGGCGAGCCGATGGAAGTGCTGGTCAACGAGAAGCTGATCGCGCGGGGCGAGGTCGTGGTCGTCAACGAGAAGTTCGGGGTCCGGCTCACCGACATCAGCAGCCCGGCGGAGAGGCTCAAGCACCTCAAATGACCGACCTCCTCCTCCAGACCGGGGCCGCCCTCGCGTTCGTGATCCTGCTGATCGCGGCCGCGGCGTGGGCCTACAAGAAGAAAAAGCCGGGGACCCCCGGGTTCCTCGGCCTCGTCGCGTACCAGCCGTTCGGGCCCCGGCGCGGCGTCGCCGCGGTCCGGGTCGGGCGCGAGGTCCTCATCCTCGGCGTCACGAACGCCGACCTCAAGCTCTTCCGGGTGCTCGACGCCGCCGCGATCGAGGAGGGAACCGCCGCGGCCGTCGCCGACAAGGTGTCGCGGCTGCGGAAGATCAAAGAGGGCCTCGATGGATAGCGCGCTGGACCTGAACAACCCCGTCATGACGGTGTTCCTCGTCATCAGCTTCCTTTCCCTGCTGCCGGCGATCCTCGTGATGTTCACGTCCTTCACCCGCATCGTCGTCGTGCTCTCGTTCCTCCGGCAGGCCATCGGAAGCCAGCAGATCCCGCCGAACCCCGTCATCATCGGCCTGTCCCTTTTCCTCACCCTGTTCGTGATGTACCCGACCGTGTCCGTGGTGAACCGGGACTCGATCACGCCCTACGTCGAGAAGCGGATCTCCCTGGTCGAGGCGGTCCAGCGGGCCGAGACCCCGATGAAGGGCTTCATGCTCCGCCAGACGCGGGAGAAGGACATCGCCCTCTTCCTGAATCTCGGGAAGGAGAAGGCGCCCGCCCTGCCGAACGATCTCTCGATGCGGATCCTGGTCCCCGCCTTCGCGATCAGCGAGCTCAAGAGCGCCTTCGAGATCGGGTTCCTGCTGTTCCTCCCGTTCCTGATCATCGACATGGTGGTGGCGAGCGTCCTGCTGTCGATGGGCATGATGATGCTGCCGCCGGTGATGGTGTCCCTGCCGTTCAAGCTCCTGCTCTTCGTCCTCGTGGACGGCTGGAACCTCGTCGTCGGGTCGGTCGTGAGGAGCTTCCAGTGAGCCCCGACGTCGTCAGGGAACTCATCGGCGACGCGATCCGGACGTTCCTCCTGGCGGCCGGCC
>JAJZRM010000400.1 GCA_021802685.1 Deltaproteobacteria bacterium
TCCGGAAGGCCATGAACCTCCACGAGTACATCACCGACGACCACTTCGAGAGCATCGCGAAGATCATGCTCTTCACCTCCCTCATCGTGTCCTACGCCTACATCGTCGAGTTCGGCCTCGCATGGTACGGAGGCAACGTGTTCGAGACGGGAGCGTTCCGGTACCGCGCCCTGGGGGATTTCCGGTATCTCACATGGGCCATGTTCTTCTGCAACTCCCTCGTGCCGCTGACGCTCTTCGCGAAGCGGCTCCGGCGGAACACCTCGTACCTCCTGGCCGTTTCCCTGCTGGTGAACGTGGGGATGTGGCTGGAGCGGTTCGTGATCATCGTCACCTCCCTGGCCCACGACTACGACCCGTACGTATGGGGCACGTATTCCCCGACCTACGTCGAGATCGGAATCTCCCTCGGGAGTTTCGGGATGTTCTTCACGCTCTACCTGCTCTTCGTGAAGCACCTGCCCGTGCTGTCCATCACGGAAATCAAGGAACATCTCTGATGGCCGCGACGATGGTCTTCCAGGAGAAGGAGAAGTTTCTCGAGAGCCTGCGGGAGCAGGTGCGCAACGGCGTGCCGCGGGAGAGGATCCGGGTGATCACGCCGTTCGGCGTTCCCGAGGTGGAGGAGATCCTGCCGCGCGGGCGTTCGAACGTGCGGTTCTTCGCCCTCCTCGGCGCCGCTTCCGGCACGGTCACCGGGTTCGCCTTCACCATCCTGACTTCCCTCAGCTGGCCCCTCATCGTCGGGGGGAAGCCGATCGTCTCCCTCCCTCCCTTCGTCATCATCGCGTTCGCACTTACGATCCTGTTCGGGGCCCTTTCCACGTTCGCGGGGTTCCTCCTCCTTTCCCGGCTGCCGAGCTTGCGGGGCATCCGGTCGGAAGAGGAGTACGGGAACTCGTTCGTGATCCTCGTCGAGGGAGGAGAGCAGCGATGAGGCCGCTTGCGGAAAGGAAAGGCGGCCTGGCGGTCCTCTTTGCCGCCGCGGCGGCCCTGATGGCGTTCACATCGCTTCGGCTCGCCCCGGGAAAGGACGGATCGCTCCTCCTTTCGTTCCTCTTCTTCGCCGCGGTCGTAGAGGGGTGCATCGCCGCGGCGGCGGCGGGAACCCTGGTGAACGCCCGTTGGGTCGGATCCGTGCGGAAGGGGTTGCTCTCGGTCTCCCCGATGATGCTGCTCTTCTCGTTCCTGCTCCTGCCGCTGATCCCCTTCCTGGATGCCTATCCCTGGGCCGGCACGCCGGGGATCTGGCTCCGGAAGGATTTCTTCATCGGCCGAAACCTCGCCTTCCTGCTCCTCGCGTACGTCACCGCCCGGCGGTTCGCCGCCGCCCCCGCCGGCGGCGAGGGGACGAAGGTCCGCGCCGCGTCGTACCTTTTCGTCTTCGTCGTATCCCAGTCCCTCACCGCCTTCGACCTGGTCATGTCGCTCGAATACCCCTGGATCAGCACGCTCCTCGGGGGATATTTCTTCATCGAGGCGCTCTACGGGGGGTTCGCCGTCTCCGCCCTCCTGTACCTTTTCCTCCATGGGAGGCCCGCGGCCGGCGACACCTCCGGGTCCCGGTCGGATCTTTCGGACCTCTCCATCCTGATGTTCGGCTTCAGCCTCATGTGGGCCGGGCTGTTCTTCGCCCAGTTCCTCACCATCTGGTACGGCAACATCCCCGAGGAGGTCGGCTTCATCGCGAGGAGGTTGTCCGCATCCCCGTTGCGCGAACTCTCCGTCGCGATCCTGTTCCTCCTGTTCTTCATCCCCTTCCCCGCGCTCCTGTCCACCCGCATGAAATCGAACCCGTACGCGGTCTCCGCCGCGGCCCTCTCCATCCTGTCGGGGATCCTGCTCGAGCGGTACGTTTTCCTGGCGCCCGTGGTCCGGTTTTCCCCCGGCGCGCTGGCGATCGACTTCGCCTGCCTCCTTGTCCTGTTCGCCGCCGGTGTCCCGCGGCCACTGGCGCGCAGGCGGGCGTAACGGGTACGATGGTCGTATGCCCCGCTGCAAGGAGACCTTGAAATGTGCCGGATGATCGCATATGCGTCCGTCGAACCTCGGGACGCCGCCCCGTACCTCGAGAACCTCGCCCGGTTCTGCAAATCCGGGAACCTGGTGGCGCGGTGGGAGAAACACCGCGGCGGGAACCACCCCGACGGGTGGGGGATCGCCTACCGGCAGGAAGAGGAGATCCGGGGGATCCGCAGCGGGATGCCCGCGGCGGACGACCCGCTCCTGTCGCAAGTCCAGGTAAGGACCGACCGGTTCATCGGGCACGTCCGGTTCGCGTCGAATATCGAAACGGTCCATGCCGGGAATTCCCACCCGTTCATCGCGTCGGGGATCGCCCTCGCGCACAACGGGACGTTCTACGGGAAGATCGGGGAAGAGGGCGATGCGCGGAAGGTCAGCGACACGCTGGTGTTCCTCGAATTCCTCGCGCAACGGTGGATGACGCGGACGCTGCCGGAGCTTGCCGACGCCTTGAGGGAGACGCTTTCCGACCGCGAGCGGGTCGGGGAATATTCCGCCGCGAACCTGCTGATCGCGACCGGGGACCGGCTCTTCGCGTTGCGCCGGTGGCGCAGGGACCCGGAGTACTACACGCTCTACCTGGCGGAAAATGAAACGGGCCGGATCGTGTCGAGCCAGCCGCTGGACGATGAAGGCCGGTGGCGGCTTCTCGGAGACGGCGAGCTGATCGACCTCGTCACCGGCGAGTCCCGTTCCGTTCTGCCGCCCGCCGGTCCATGATCGGGAGCCTCGCCCGGCCGCCTTCTTCAGTGGTGCTTGGAATGTTTCGCGATGTCCTCGGCGACTTCGCCGACGGTCTGCTTCATGAACCGGTCGGACGCCTTCCGGGCGGATTCCCCCGGGGAGGGCATCTTCGAAAC
>JAJZRM010000013.1 GCA_021802685.1 Deltaproteobacteria bacterium
GGATGATGGGCACCTTCATCTCCCTCGACTTCTTCCTCTTCTACGTTTTCTGGGAAGTGATGCTGCTGCCGATGTACTTCCTCATCGGCGTCTGGGGCGGCCCCCGGAAGGAGTACGCGGCGATCAAGTTCTTCCTGTACACCCTGGCCGGCTCGATCCTCATGCTCATCGTGCTGCTGGCCCTCTACTTCAACTCGTCGAATCCCGAGACGGGCGGCCACACCTTCAACCTGCTCCACTACATGTCCCAGCCCACGCACAATTCCTGGCTGAAAGGGTTCGACGTCCGCGTCCTCCTGTTCCTCGGCCTGTTCATCGGCTTCGCCATCAAGGTGCCGCTCTTCCCGTTCCACACCTGGCTCCCCGACGCCCACGTCGAGGCGCCCACCGCCATCTCGGTCATCCTGGCGGGCGTCCTGCTGAAAATGGGAACGTACGGCATGATGCGGATCTCCTTCCCGATCTTCCCCGACGTGACGGTCTACTTCGCCGTCCCGATGGCGATCCTCGGGGTGATCAACATCATCTACGGCGCCCTGTGCGCCATGGCGCAGTCCGACCTGAAAAAACTGGTCGCCTACTCCTCCGTCAGCCACATGGGCTTCTGCCTCCTCGGCATGGCCGCCTTGACGCCGCTGGGGATGGTCGGCGCGTCGATGCAGATGTTCTCCCACGGCATGATCACCGCCATGCTGTTCTTCCTGGTCGGGGTGGTCTACGACCGGGCGCACCATCGCCAGATCGACGGCTTCGGCGGATTGGGCGTCGTCGTGCCCGTTTACACCGCCTTCATCTCCTTCGCCTTCTTCGCCTCCCTCGGCCTTCCGGGACTGTCCGGCTTCATCGCCGAGCAGATGGTGTTCCTCGGGTCCTTCCCGGTGTTCCGCACGCTGGTGATCATCGGCGCCGTCGGCATCATCTTCGTCGCGGCGTTCCACCTCTGGGCGCTGCAGAGGGTCTTCCTCGGGCCGCTGAACCCGAAGTACACCGCGCTCGAGGAGATCAACGCGCGCGAGATATTCTGCCTCGCGCCCCTCGCGATCCTGGTCATGATCGTCGGCGTGTGGCCGATGCCGGTGTTGAACCTGATGAACGCTTCCTTCGTCCGGCTGGTCGATCTCGTGAAGGCGGTGATCTAAGTGGCCACTTTCACAAATACGGCTGCATTCGAGCGCCGCCGCATCCGCTCCTGCTGCGTTGCGCTCCTTGCGCCGTACTTGCCGGTACGCCTCAGTCCCGCGCCTTGCCGGCGCGGCGCATCGACGCTCTCGGTGCTACGCCGTATTTGTGAAAGGGGCCACTGATGTCCCTGGGCAACCTGGCCAGCGTTGGGTATTTCCTGCCGGAGCTCACCGTCACGGCGACGATCCTCCTGCTGATCCTGATGCACGTGGTCACGAAGAGCCCGCGGTCCAACGCGTTCGGGTTCCTTTCCCTCGTCGGTGTGGGAGCCGCGATTCTCCTCTCCGGGATCGTTCCCGCGGGGGCCGGCAAGTCGATCTTCGAGGGGATGGCCGCCTACGACGGGTTCGCCGTCTTCTTCAAGGTCCTGACCGCGCTCGCCACCCTGGTCGTGATCTTCATGACGATGGACAGCAGGGAAATGGACGGCCGGTCCCAGGCGGAATATTACATATTCCTCCTGTCCACCCTGCTGGGGATGTTCCTGCTCTCCTCCGCGACCGACATCGTGATGCTGTACCTGTCGCTGGAACTCGTCTCCATCCCGTCGTACCTGTTGGCGGGGTACTTCAAGGGGAGAGAGCGGTCCACCGAGGCGGCGATGAAGTACGTCGTGTTCGGCGCCACGGCTTCCGGGGTGATGATCTACGGATTCTCCTTCCTCTTCGGGCTCACCGGGACCACGCAGATCGCGGAAATCGGCCGGTCTCTGGCCGCCGGCAAGGCGACGCTGCCCATGCTGCTGGCCTCCGTGATGGTGGCCGTGGGGTTCGGATACAAGATCGCCGCGGTCCCGTTCCACATGTGGAGCCCCGACGTGTACGAGGGCGCGCCGACGCCGGCGACCGCGTTCTTCTCCGTCGGTCCCAAGGCGGCGGGTTTCGCGGTCCTCGTCCGTTTCTACTACACGGTGTTCGCCGCTCCGGATCCGGGCTCGGCCTTGTGGCGGCTGACCTCCGCGGTGGATTGGCCGCTCCTGTTCGCCGCCCTGTCCGCGGTGACGATGACCGTGGGAAACCTGGTGGCCGTCAAGCAGGACAACGTGAAGCGCCTCCTGGCGTATTCCTCGATCGCGCACGCCGGCTACATGCTCATGGGGTTCGTCCTTCTTTCCCCCGCCGGCCTCAAGGCGATCCTCTTCTACCTCGTGGTCTACCTGTTCATGAACCTCGGCGCCTTCTACGTCGTCATCCTGGTGAGCAACGCGACCAACGGCGGAGAAGACATATCGGACTTCGCGGGGCTGGGCAGCCGCGCTCCCTTCGCCGCGGTGTCGCTGGCCGTATTCCTCTTCGCGCTGACCGGCATTCCGCCGTTTTCCGGGTTCATCGGGAAGGTCTACCTGTTCGCCGAGGTCATCAACCGGGGCGTCTACTGGCTGGTCGTCGTGGCGGGCCTGAACAGCGTCGTGGCGCTCTACTACTACGCGCGCATCGTGCGGTCGATGTTCCTCGACGAGCCCACCGACACGGCCGCCATCGCCGTGCCCGGCGTCCCGCGCGCGATGCTGTTATTGATGGTGGCGCCCACACTGATTCTTGGGGTATACTGGGAGCCTGTAGCGCGAATCGCCTCCGACTCCATCCGGATGATCGCATTCTGATTCAGGGGGTGGTATAGCGACATTTGGCTTTTGATTAAAGGAATGTCCTATGGCCGGTTTTATCGAAACCGTACGATTTTCCGACCCTTACTTCCCCATCTTTGTCCTGTTGGTCATCGCGTTGGTAACGGCCGTGGGGATGGTGTTCCTCTCCCAGGCGACCGGCCCCAGAAAATACGACAAAATCAAGTATAGCGTGTACGAATGCGGGGTCGATCCGCTGGCCCCCGCCTCGGAACGCGTTTCCGTCAAGTTCTACCTGATCGCCATCCTGTTCATCCTCTTCGACCTCGAGGCGACGTTCCTGTACCCGTGGGCTGTCCTTTTCCGTTCGCTTGGGCTGTTCGGCTTCATTGAGATGATCATATTCGTGGGGATCCTCATGGTCGGCCTGGTCTACGCGTGGAAAAAGGGCGCCCTCGAATGGCAGTGAACCGCGCCCGGGACGGCGCTCCCGGATACGCCCTGACCACGTTGGAATCGATGGTGGCCTGGGGAAGGAAATACTCCCTCTTTCCCCTCACTTTCGCCACCGCGTGCTGCGGCATCGAGGTGATGGGGGCGTTGGGGACGCACTACGACCTTTCCCGTTTCGGCGCGGAAGTCGTCCGGTTTTCTCCCCGGCAGGCCGACGTGCTCCTGGTGGCCGGGACGATCAACTACAAGATGGCGCCGGTGCTCCGGCGGATCTACGACCAGATGCTCGAACCGAAGTGGGTGATCTCGATGGGGGTTTGCGCCTCCTCCGGGGGGTTTTACAACAACTACACGGTCCTGCAGGGGATCGACAAGATCATGCCCGTGGACGTCTACATCCCGGGTTGCCCTCCGAACCCCGAGGGGATCATCGACGCCGTGGTGCAGATCCAGAAAATCATCGAGACCGGCGCTCCGCGGGCGGCGGAACGCTGGCCGATCAAGTGACCCCCGCGTAATGGGTTTGGTCCTGGAAAAGCTGGCCGCGAGGTTCGGGCCCGAGATCGCGGCGACCCACTCGAATTTCGGCGACGACACCGCGCTCGTCCGCCGGGAACGGATCGTGGAGATACTCACGTTCCTGCGGGACGACCCGGGACTGCTGTTCGATTTCGCCATGGACCTGACCGGGGTCGACTACCTCGGCGAGGAACCCCGGTTCGAGGTGGTCTACCACCTGTACTCCCTGCGGATGAATCACCGGGTGCGGATCAAGGTCCGGCTCCACGAGGACGACCCGGTGATCGACTCCGCGGTTTCCGTCTGGTCCGGGATCAACTGGTACGAGCGGGAGGCGTACGACATGTACGGAATCGTCTTCAGAGGCCATCCGAACCTCACGCGGATCCTGATGTACGAGGGGTTCCAGGGGCACCCGCTCCGTAAAGACTATCCCAAGGCGAAACGCCAGCCGACGATCGGGCCGGAGGAGTAAGGGGGCCGTGGCGGAACGCAACGAAATGGAAACCCGGAACGGGAAGCTCGACCTGCAGTCCGAGCCGATGCTCATCAACATCGGCCCGTCGCACCCGGCGACGCACACGACGCTCCGCTTCCGCGCGACCCTCGACGGCGAGACGATCCTGGACCTCGAACCCGAGTTCGGCTACCTCCACCGCGGTTTCGAGAAGGAGTCCGAGGCGGCCACCTGGACGCAGGTCATCCCGTACACCGACCGGCTGAACTACGTCTCCCCCCTGATGAACAACGTCGGTTACGTGATGGCGGTCGAGAAACTGTGCGGCATCGAGGTCACCGAGCGGTGCAAGTACATCCGCGTCATCATCTCCGAGATCTCCCGGATCATCGACCACATGGTGTGCATCGGCACGAACATGGTCGACATCGGGGCGCTGACGAACTTCTGGTACTTCTGGAAGCCCCGCGAAGAAGTCTACAAGGTCATCGAGGAGCTGTGCGGCCAGCGCCTGACCACGGCGTACACCCGCATCGGCGGCGTGATGGCCGACCTTCCCGAAGGGTGGACCGACCGCTTGCTGGCGGTGTGCCGGGGCGTGATCCCCGAGTGCATCGCCGACGTGAACGCGCTATTGACGAAAAACCGGATCTTCATCGAGCGCACGATGGGCATCGGCCCCATCACCCCGAAGGACGCGATCGCGCTGGGCTTCACCGGCCCGTGCCTCCGGGCGGCGGGGGTCCCCCTGGACCTGCGCAAGGACGAACCGTACCTGGTGTACGACCGGTTCGACTTCGACGTCCCCGTGGGCGAGGCGGGCGACACGTGCGACCGGTACATGGTGCGCATGGAGGAGATGCGGCAGTCGCTCCGGATCATCGAGCAGGCGGTCGCCCAGCTGCCCGGCGGTCCCGTCAACGTGGACGACCCGCGGTTCATCCTGCCCCCGAAGCCGCAGGTGTACGAGAACATCGAGGCGCTGATGAACCACTTCAAGATCATCATGGAGGGGATCCGGGTGCCGGCGGGGGAGGTGTACTCGGCGACCGAGGCGGCCAACGGCGAACTGGGTTTCTACATCGTCAGCAAGGGAGGCGGCAGCCCCTGGAAGATCAAGGTCCGGCCGCCCTGCTTCCCCCTGTTCCAGGGGATCCCGCACCTGGTGCGCGGGCAGATGATCGCGGACCTGATCGCCGTGCTGGGAAGCGTGAACATCATCGCGGGGGAACTGGACCGGTGAGCGTCGTGTTTTCCGAGGCGGCGCGGGCCGAGTTCGAGCGGCTGCTGTCGCGTTACCCGGACCGGAGGGCGGTGATCCTGCCGGCCCTTCACCTGGCGCAGCGGGAGTTCGGGTACCTCTCGGACGAGGCGATCCTTTACGTCGCGGAGCTTACGGGCGCCTCTCCGGCGGAAATCGAAGGGGTCGCGACCTTCTACACGATGTACAACCGCAAGCCCGTGGGGAAGTACCACCTGCAGATCTGCCGGAACCTTTCCTGCTCCCTGCTCGGCGCGGAGCGGCTGATCGGGCACGTGTCGGAAAAGCTGGGAATCCGGCCCGGGGAGACGACCCCCGACGGGAGATTCACCCTCTCCGTAGTGGAGTGCCTGGGCTCCTGCGGCACCGCTCCCGTGATGCAGGTCAACGACGATTACCACGAGAACCTGACCGTCGAATCGGTCGACGCGGTTCTCGACAAACTCCGGTCGGAGGAGTGAACCGGGCGGCGATGGAAACGGTCCTCACAACGCATCTCGCCGACGATCGGTACCGGCGGATCGACGGCTACCGCGGCTCCGGCGGCTACGAGGCGCTCCGGAAGGCGGTTTCGATGCCCCGGGAGTCGATCGTGGAGGAGGTCCGGAAGGCCAACCTCCGCGGCCGCGGCGGCGCGGGGTTCCCCGCCGGCGTCAAGTGGGGATTCCTGCCGAAGGACTTCTCCAGGCCCCGCGTGCTGGTGGTCAACGCCGATGAAGGCGAGCCGGGGACTTTCAAGGACCGGCTGATCCTGACCCGGGGTCCCCACCTCCTCGTCGAAGGGATCGCGATCACCTGCTACGCCCTCGCGATCCACAGCGCATACATCTATATCCGCGGCGAGTACGTCCTCGAGGCGCGGATCCTCGAAGAGGCCGTCGCCGAAGCGTACGCCGCCGGATTCCTCGGGAAGGACCTCCTGGGATCGGGGTTCGATCTCGACGTGACGGTCCACCGCGGCGCCGGGGCGTACATCTGCGGAGAGGAGACCTCGACGATCAACTCCCTCGAGGGGAAGCGCGGCTGGCCGAGGCTCAAGCCCCCCTTTCCGGCTTCGGTGGGGGCGTTCGGACTTCCCACGCTCGTCAACAACGTGGAGACGCTCGCCGACGTGCCGTGGATCGTCGCCAACGGCGGGGAACGGTTCGCCGCCCTCGGGTGCGAGAAGAACGGCGGCACGCGGTTGGTCGGCGTCAGCGGGCCGGTGGAGCGGCCCGGCGTCTACGAGCTGCCCGCCAACGTCAACCTGCGGGACGTCATCTACGATATCGCCGGAGGATTGCGGGGCGGGAAGCCGCTCAAGGCCGTCATCCCCGGCGGGTCGTCCACGCCGGTCCTCCGGGCGGAGGAGATCGACGTGACCTTCGACATCGAGTCGATGGCGAAGATCGGCACGATGGCGGGCACCAGCGGGGTCATCGTCATCCCGGAAGGGACCTGCATGGTGCGCGCCCTGTCGGTCCTCATGAATTTCTACGCGCACGAATCGTGCGGGCAGTGCTCCCCGTGCCGCGAGGGGACCGGGTGGCTCCGGAAGATCACGGGAAGGATCGAGGCGGGGGAGGGCCGGCCGGGCGACGTCGAGCTGATCCTCGACCTGTGCGACAACATGATGGGGCGAACCATCTGCGCGCTGGCGGACGCGGCGGCCATGCCCGCCCAGTCGTTCATCTGGAAGTTCCGGGAGGAGTTCGACCGGCACATCGCGGAACGGAAATGCCCTTTCGGGAACAGCTTCTGAAAAGCGGGAGGCCATGCCGAACCTGACGATCGACGGATTGGCGGTGGGAGTCCCCGAGGGGACGACGATCCTTGCCGCCGCGAAGCAGGTGGGGATCCACATCCCGCACTACTGCTACCACACGCATCTCTCCATCGCCGGGAACTGCAGGATGTGCCTGGTGGAAGTGGAGAAGTTCCCGAAGCTCCAGACCGCCTGCTCCACGGTGGTCACGGAGGGGATGGTCGTGCGCACCGACACGGAAAAAGTGCGCAAGGCGGTCACCGGCGTCCTCGAGTTCCTGCTCATCCACCATCCGATCGACTGCCCCATCTGCGACCAGGCGGGGGAGTGCGGGTTGCAGGACTACTACATGGTCTACGGGCTCCACAGGAGCCGCTACGCCCTCGAGGACAAGGTCCACAAGAAGAAGGTCCAGGACATCGGGGGCCAGATCGTTCTCGACGCCGAGCGCTGCATCCTCTGTTCCCGCTGCGTGCGGTTCCTCGATGAGGTGACCGGCACCCGGGAGCTGAACTTCTTTCAGCGGGGCGATCATTCCGAGATCTCCATCTTCCCGGGACGTCCGCTGGACAACAACTACACGGGGAACCTCGCCGACATCTGCCCGGTGGGCGCGCTGACCAGCAAGGACTTCCGGTTCAAGTGCCGCGTGTGGCTCCTGAAAGGGGTGGAATCGATCTGCACCGGGTGCGCCCGGGGATGCAACATCGCGGCGCATTTCAAGGGGGACATCCTGTACCGGTACAAGCCTCGGGTGAACGATGCGGTCAACCGGGCGTGGATGTGCGACTTCGGGCGGCTGGAATACAAGAAGGCGAACGACGCCCGCCTGCTCGCCCCGTTCGTCCGGGAAGGCGGCCGGGAGAAGTCCGCATCGTGGGGAGCCATCGTCCCGCAGGTCGCCCTGGAGCTTTCACGCGCGGTCGAGCGGGAAGGGGCGGACGCCGTGGCGGTGATCGCCTCCCCGCAATCCTCCAACGAGGAGCTCTACCTCGTCCGCCGGATCGCTGCGGATCGGCTCGGCACGAAGAACCTGGCCTTCACCCACCGGACGCCGGGAGACGGCTTTTCCGACGATCTCCTGGTCCTGGCGGACAAGAATCCCAACAGCCGGGGCGCGAAGCTCCTGGGGATCCCCGACGGCGAGGCGTTCGACGCGCTGATCGGGAAGATCGCGGCGGGCCGGATCCGCGCCCTCCTGCTGTTCGGAAACGTGCTGGGCGCCTTCACGGAAGGGGAAACGGCGGGGCTGCTCTCCAAGGTTCCCTTCATCGCCCAGGTGGGAACCAACACCGGGCCGGTGTCGAAGGCCGCGCACGCCGTCCTGCCGTCGGCCTCCTTCGCGGAGCGCGGGGGGACCTTCACGAACCATGCGGGACGGGTGCAGCGTTTCCACGCGGGGTTCCCTCCGAGGGGGAAGGCGAAGAACGTGATCGAGCTCCTATGCGACCTTGCGAACGGGCTGGGAGCCGACTGGACGTTCACCGGCGAGCGGTCGGTTTTCCGGGCGTTGTCCGAGACCGAGACGCCCTTCCGGGGGATGACGTACGAGTCCGTCGGGGCCTTCGGGCAGGAGGCCGCGCGATGACGGCCGTCCTCTTCCTGGTGGTGGTCGCGCTCGCCCGGATCGCGATCGTGTTCTCTTTCTGCTTCGGCCTGGTCGTCGTGTTCACCTGGGCGGAGCGCAAGGGGGCGGCCTACATCCAGGACCGCCGCGGCCCCAACCGCGCCGACATCCTCGGGTTCCGGGCCTGGGGAATGTTCCACCCGCTGGCGGACGCCCTGAAGTTCCTCTTCAAGGAAGACTTCATCCCGGACAACGCGCAGCGGCTCTTCTACCAGCTGGCGCCCATGTTCGCCGTGGCGCCGGTCCTCATGTCCATCGCCGTGGTCCCCTTCGGCCCGGACGTGACGATCTTCGGGCGCCGGGTCGCGCTGCAGATCGCCGACCTGAACGTCGGGATCCTCTACATTTTCGCGGTGACGGGGATGACGGTCTACGGCGTGGTCCTCGCCGGGTGGGGAAGCGGAAGCAAGTACCCGCTCCTCGGGGGTCTGCGCTCCTCCGCCCAGATGCTGTCCTACGAAGTGTCGATGGGGCTGTCCCTGGTCGGCATCTTCATGGTCTTCGAGTCCCTCCGCCTGTCCCGGATCGTGGCGGGGCAGGGGGAGCTGCTGTTCGGCTTCCTTCCCAAGTGGGGGGTCGTCGTCCAGCCGCTGGGGTTCATCCTGTTCATCACGGCGCAGTACGCGGAGGCAAACCGCACCCCCTTCGACCTGCCGGAAGGGGAATCGGAGCTGGTCGCGGGGTACCACTCGGAGTACGCGTCGTTCAAGTTCTCCATGTTCATGATGGGGGAATACCTCCACATGGTGATCGGCGCGGTCGTCGTCGCGACCCTCTTCTTCGGCGGCTGGCAGGTCCCGTTCCTGGCCGACACGGGGTTCGTCCTCCCGGGAGGGGCCTCGGTCCCGCTGCCGGAGATCCTGGTCATTGCGCTGCGGACCGGATCGATCTTCCTGAAATCGCTCTTCTTCACCTGGCTCTACGTCTGGGTCCGATGGACGATCCCCCGGTTCCGGTACGACCAGGTGATGCGGTTGGGATGGAAGGTGCTGCTCCCGCTTTCGCTCGTCAACATCTTCGCGACGGGGCTGGTCCTGCTCCTCCTGGGGAAATAGAGGCGGTCCGAAGGGAACATGGCGATCGGCATAAAGAAGGTGGCGCGCCCCCGGAAGATGTCCTTCCCGGAAGCGTTGTACCTCGTGGAGATCGTGAAGGGCCTCGGGGTGACGATGCGCCACATCCTGGGCAACATCGTCCGCCAGGAGGGGATCAAGACGATCGAGTACCCCGAGGTGCGGCGCGTCATGCCGCCCAGGTTCCGCGGCAGGCACCGCCTCATGAAGCGGCAGAACGGCGCCCCGCGGTGCGTGGCGTGCTTCTGCTGCCCCACCGCCTGCCCGGCGAAGTGCATCACGATCGTTGCGGGGGAATCGCCCGACCCGGCCGTGGAGAAGTACCCGGTGCGCTTCGACATCGACATGCTCCGCTGCGTCTTCTGCGGCCTGTGCGTGGAGGCGTGCCCGGTCGACGCGATCCGGATGGACACCGGGTGGTTCACCCCCCCGGACGACACCCGGGAGAAGCTCATCTTCACGATCGAAACCCTCCTGGAGAAGTAGGGAGAGCGATGGAAGCGGTCTTCTTCATCCTGTTCGGCGCGGTCGCGGTCGGCGCCTCGATCATGGTGGTGACGCGGAGGCACCCCCTTTCGTCCGCCCTCTACCTTCTCATGGCGCTGTTCTCCGTGGCGGCCCTGTTCGTGCTGCGGCAGGCGCACTTCCTCGCGGCGATCCAGCTGATCCTCTACGCGGGGGCGGTCATCGTGCTGTTCATCTTCGTCATCATGCTGATCAACGTGCCGGAGGAACGCCTCCCGTCGGAGCGCATGACGGCGATGCGCGTCCTGGGGGTGGCCGCGGCGGGGATCCTCATCCTCGAGTCCGCCCTGCTCGCCCGGCGGTTCGCGATGCCGCAACCTCCCGTGGCCGAGGTGGGAACGGTGGAGGCCGTCGGGATCGCGCTGTTCACGGACTACCTGCTGGCGTTCGAGATCACGTCGGTCCTGCTGCTGGCCGCCGTGATCGGGGCGATCTCCCTGGCGAAAAAGAAGATCTGAGGACATCGGTGATGGTCGAACCGTCGGCATACCTGCTTCTCTCCGCGATCCTGTTCTGCATCGGGGTCGTCGGGGTGGTCATGCGGAGGAACGTGCTCATCATCCTCATGAGCGTCGAGCTGATGCTCAACGGGGTGAACGTGGCGTTCGTCGCCGCCGGGTCGTACCTGGGCGACGTGGCCGGCGGGATCTTCGCTTTCATGGTGATGACCGTCGCGGCGGCGGAGGCGGCGGTGGGGCTGGCCCTTCTGATCGCCCTGTACCGGCTCAAGGAGACGATCGACGTCACGGAATTGAGGATTCTCAAATGGTGAGCGGCATCCTCGACGGACTGTGGCTGGTCCCGGCCCTCCCGCTGCTGGGGGTGGTCCTGAACGGAATATTGGCCCTGTTCGTCGAGCGGCCGCTGCTCCTGCCCGCGGCGGGTCCTCCGTCGGCCGCGGCAGGCCACGGTCACGGCGCCTCCTACCGGACGCTCGTGGCCTTCATCGCCCCGGGGGTGGTGGGCGCCGCTTTCGTGGTGGCCCTCCTGTGCGTCCTTTCCCTCGCGGCCGCCCCCCCCGAGGGGCGCATCTTCGTCCAGGTCCTCTTCCCCTGGATCCAGGCGGGGGCGTTCACGGCTCCCGTGGCGTTCCAGCTCGACCCGCTCTCCTCGGTGATGGCCCTGGTGGTCACGGGAGTGGGGTTCCTGATCCATGTCTATTCCGTCGGGTACATGTCCCACGAGCGCGCCTTCGCCCGGTACTTCGTCTACCTGAACCTCTTCATGTTCGCCATGCTCATACTGGTGCTGGCGGACAACTACCTGCTCATGTTCGTCGGATGGGAAGGCGTGGGCCTTTGCTCGTATCTTCTCATCGGCTTCTGGTACGAGAAGCAGAGCGCCGCCGACGCGGGCAAGAAGGCGTTCGTGGTGAACCGCGTGGGGGATTTCGGCTTCCTCCTCGCCATGTTCCTGATCTTCTGGACCTTCGGTTCCGTCTCCTACACGGAGGTGTTCGCGAAGGCACCTTTGCTTTCGGGCGACGGGACGCTGACCACGGGACTGGCCACGGCGATCACGCTGCTCATGTTCCTGGGAGCCGCCGGCAAGTCCGCCCAGATCCCCTTGTACGTCTGGCTGCCAGATGCGATGGAGGGCCCCACGCCGGTTTCGGCCCTCATCCACGCCGCCACGATGGTGACCGCGGGAGTGTACATGATCGCCCGCTCGAGCGCCCTGTTCCTGCTGGCCCCCGACACCATGATGGTGGTGGCCGTGATCGGAGCGGCCACGGCGATCTTCTCCGCCACCATCGGGATCTGCCAAACCGACATCAAGCGGGTGCTGGCCTACTCGACCGTGTCGCAGCTGGGATACATGTTCCTCGCGTGCGGGGTCGGCGCCTTCACCGCGGGGATCTTCCATCTCACGACCCACGCCTTCTTCAAGGCGCTCCTGTTCCTGGGTTCCGGTTCGGTGATCCACGCCCTTTCCGGCGAACAGGACATGCGGAAGATGGGGGGCTTGAAAAAGCGCGTTCCCGTCACCTTCCTCACCATGTTCGCCGCCACGCTCGCCATCGCGGGGATCCCGGGGTTTTCCGGCTTCTTTTCCAAGGACGAGATCCTGTGGAAATCGTTTTCCTCTTCCATGGGCAGCCCGGTCCTCTGGGTCGTCGCCGCCGCCGCCGCGGGGATCACGGCGTTCTACATGTTCCGGCTGGTCTTCCTCACCTTCTTCGGAACGTCGCGGATGGACCCCGAGGTCGAAAAGCATGTCCACGAATCCCCCTGGACGATGACCCTTCCCCTGTCGATCCTGGCGGTCCTGTCGGTGATCGGCGGCTTCCTCGGCATTCCGGCGGTCCTCGGCGGCGCCTTCGGCGTTCCCAACCTCTTCGAGGGCTGGCTGGAGCCGGTGTTCCGCCGGGCGGCGCCGGCCGCGGCCCACGCCGCGGAGGAGGCCGCGCATCATTCGGCGGCCCTCGAGATCGGCCTCATGGCCCTTTCCGTCGGGATCGCCCTGTTCGGGATCGGGCTGGCGTACTTCCTCTACCGCGCCCGCACGGAAAAACCGGACGAGATCGCCCGGAAGTGGCCCACCGTCTACGGGGTGGTGTTCCACAAGTATTACATCGACGAGTTCTACGAATGGGCGGTGGTGCGGCGGGTCGTTCGCGGCGCCGACTGGCTGTGGCAGATGTTCGACGCCCGTTTCATCGACGGGATCGTGGACGGCGCGGCGGACATCGTGCGGTCCGCGGGCGACCGGATCCGGCGGCTCCAGGGAGGTATCGTCGGCGGGTACGCCTTCTCCCTCCTGGCGGGCGCGGTCCTCCTCGTGGGATACATCCTCTACCGGAGCATCGTCCAATGACCGGCATCGACCTCCTCGACCGGCACCTCCTGTCCGTCCTCATCGGCCTGCCGACGGCGGGAGCGGCGGCGCTCCTCTTCTTCCCGCGGGACGGCCGCAAGGCGATCCGGAACGCCGCTTTCCTGGTCACGCTGGCGGAGTTCCTCCTCTCGCTGCTGGTGGTGGCGCGGTTCGAATCCGGGACGGCGGCGATGCAGCTCGCGGAGAGCGCCCCCTGGCTGCCGCAGTACGGGATCGGGTACCTCGTCGGGGTGGACGGCATCTCCCTGTGGCTCCTGATGCTCACCACGTTCATCATGCCGATCACGATCCTTTCCGCCTGGTCCGCGGTCGAACGTCACGTGAAGGAGTTCATGGTCTTCATGTTGATCCTGGAGACCGCGATGGTGGGGGTGTTCGTCGCCATCGACCTGTTCCTCTTCTACGTCTTCTGGGAGCTGGTCCTCATCCCCATGTACTTCCTCATCGGCGTGTGGGGCGGCGAGCGGCGGATCTACGCGGCGATCAAGTTCTTCCTCTACACGTTCGTCGGATCGGTCCTGATGCTGGTCGCGATCCTGGTGCTCTACTTCCACCATTACGCGGTCGCGGGATTCTACACGACCGACCTGCTGAAGCTGTACGAACTCGCCATTCCGGCGAAGCTCCAGTTCTGGCTCTTCGCGGCCTTCTTCCTGGCCTTCGCCTTCAAGGTCCCGATGTTTCCGTTCCACACGTGGCTTCCCGACGCCCACGTCGAGGCGCCCACCGCGGGTTCCGTGATCCTGGCCGCGGTGCTCCTGAAGATGGGGACGTACGGATTCCTGCGCTTCTCCATGGCCCTGTTCCCGGCGGCGGCCGCGGACTTCACGCCGCTGATCGCCACCCTCGCGGTGATCGGGATCGTATACGGCGCGCTGGTGTCGATGGTGCAGAAGGACATCAAGAAGCTGGTGGCGTACTCCTCCGTGTCCCACCTGGGCTTCGTCATGCTCGGGCTGTTCGCCGGAAACCTCCAGGGGATCGAGGGCGGAATCCTCCAGATGATCAACCACGGCGTCTCCACCGGGGCGCTGTTCCTCATCGTCGGAATCGTCTACGAGCGGCGGCACACCCGCCTGATCTCCGAATTCGGCGGGTTGTCCAAGGTCGTCCCGGTGTTCGCCTTCTGCTTCATGGTGGTCACGCTGTCTTCCATCGGCCTGCCCGGGACGAACGGGTTCGTGGGCGAGTTCCTCATCCTGCTGGGGGCGTTCCGGACGCACATGGGTCTTACCGTGGTCGCCGCCTCGGGGGTGATCCTGGCGGCCGTCTACATGCTCTGGATGTTCCAGCGCGTGATGTTCGGGAAGGTGACGAACGAGGAGAACCTGCGCCTGCGGGACATGAACGGCCGGGAGATCGCCTACATGCTCCCGCTGCTCGTGCTCGTGTTCTGGATCGGCGTCTACCCCCAGCCGTTCCTGCGGAGGATGGACGCCACGGTGCACGCGTTCGTCGCGCGCGTCGAGGCGGGGAAGCGGGCGGCCCTTGCGGAGGCGCCTCCCGGGCGGACGATGTTCACGCGTACCTTCGACGCGAGGAAGTGAGGAAAGGATGGCGCCGATTCCCGTCGACATCCCCGCGCTGATCCGGGGGCTCTACAGCATCCTCCCCGAGCTGGTCGTGATCGGCACGGCCATCGGGATCCTGCTCGCGGACCTGTTCCTTCCCGAGGGACGAAAAGGGGTGCTCTGCGGCATCGGCATCGCCGGCGTCGCCGCCGCAATCCTTGCCGCCCTGTGGCTGGGGCCCGGGAAGATCGAGGGATTCTCCGGACTGATCGTCCACGACGGGATGGGGCTCTTCTTCGCCCTGACGATCCTCTCCGTCGCGCTCCTCACCCTGATGATGGCCACGGGGTACTCCGATTGGGAGGGGACGCAGAAGGGAGAGTTCTACGCGCTCCTCCTCCTGTCCGCCGCCGGCATGCTTTTCATGGCCAAGGGGTCGGACCTGTTGACCGTCTTCCTGGGGCTGGAGACGATGTCGATCCCCATCTATTGCCTCGTCGGGTTCCACCGGGACCGGATGACGTCGCTGGAAGGGGCGCTCAAATACTTCCTCCTCGGGGCCTTCGCCTCCGGCTTCCTCCTGTACGGCATCGCCCTGATCTACTTCACCACGGGGACGACGAAGATCGCGGCGGTGGCCTCGATCGCCCGCGACCTGCGGTTGCTGGACAATCCCGTCTTCCTCGGGGGGGTGGGGCTGCTCCTGGTCGGTTTCGGATTCAAGGTTTCCCTGGCGCCGTTCCACATGTGGACCCCCGACGCGTACGAGGGCGCGCCCACGATCGTGACCGCGTACATGGGCGCCGCGGTCAAGGCCGCCGCCTTCGCGGCGCTGATCCGCGTGGCGCTCCTCACTTTTCCGGCCCTCTTGCCGGAGATGGCGGACATCCTGTGGGTCCTGGCGGTCCTGACCATGACGGTCGGGAATTTCTCCGCGCTTCTCCAGAACAACATGAAGCGCATGCTCGCCTACTCCTCGATCGCCCACGCCGGGTATATCCTCGTGGGCCTGGTGGCGGGCGACGTCGCCGGAGGGCAGGCGGCGATCTTCTACCTCGTGGTGTACGCCTTCATGAACCTGGGAGCGTTCGGCGTGCTCATGCTCGTCGCCCAGCGGGAAGACGACGGGTACGACATCGAGCGCTTCGCTGGGATCGGCTTCCGCTACCCGGTCCTCGGCGGCCTGCTCTCCCTGTTCCTGGTTTCCCTCGCC
>JAJZRM010000401.1 GCA_021802685.1 Deltaproteobacteria bacterium
CAGTAGTAGAACTCGGAGACGGCGTCGTCGGTCAGCGTCCGGGCCCGCGCGTCCCGCTGCGCGTATGCGGTCCGCGCCTCGGCGAGCCCGGCCGCCACGTCCTCCGCGCGCGTGGAAATCGTCACCGACACCTTGTCCACGATGTTCTCGAAGTCGGCGTGCAGCTTGGCGTAGATCATCAGCCCCAGGTCCGCCAGCGAGAACCCCTTATCCACCGCTTCGGCGGAGATGCGGATCCAGGTCGTGTCCCGCTGGGCGACGTGCATCGTCCCCTCGCCGTAGTTGACGATCCGGTGGAGGCGGCGTTCCAGCACCGATTCGAAATCCCGCTGCATCCGGGCGCCCGCGACCCGGACGACGATCCCCAGCGGCAACGTGCTTCCTTTCGGCAGGCCTCGCAGGTCGGGTCCGGCGACCGTGATCTCCCGGTCGCGCACTTCGCCGGGAGGCGCCGAAAGCACCAGTTCGAACGCCGTGGACCGGCCGCCGCCGAACTCCACGTGGGTGTCGCCCTTGCGGATCCGTTCCCCTTCGAAGGCGGGGCCGAAGGCGATCGGGATCGGGACCTTGACCATCCTCGCCTTGATTCCGCGCGCCTCCATCCCGGCCCGGGCCATCTCCTCGCCCGCCGGGACCCGCAGGAGAAGCCCGGGGATCTCCGGGACCGGCTGGTCCGTGAGGACGGTCAGGCCCGCCTTCATCGCTCCCGCCGCCACCGCGAGGGCGGCGTCGTCCAGCGGGCCGAGGGCGCAGACGAACGCCTTCACCCGGTTCGCGAGGTAGGAGAGCATGGCCGCGGTCTGCCCCCGGCCGATCCCCCCGAACGTCAGCCCCGCGCGGACGGCGAAGTTGACGGCGTGGATCGCCGCGGGGAAAGGCCCCAGCGGGAACGTCTTGAAATCCTCGCCGAGCTTGACTCCCTGCCCGTCGAGCTGGCCGATCACGTCCCCCGCCAGGAAGACGAGGAGCCCGATCTCCTGGAACTGCCGGACCATCGCCGCCGCCACCGCCGGGTCTTCCGCCTTCCCAAGGACGACGGCGACCCCCGGCACGGAGCCGTCCACCAGGAAGATGCCGAGCTTTCGAAGGGTGGAATCGGGGACGAAGCCCACCGCGGGGGGAGGGTAGGGGTTCCCTTTTTCATGGGAGAGCGCGCCGAGCACCTCCGCGGCCAGGAGCGCCGCCGCGCCGGCGTCGAGGGCGTTTTCCGCCGTCGCTCCTTCCCGGACGAGGGAACCGGCGGCGTCGAGCGCTTTCCGCGCGTCTTCGAGCGTCGATACGGGCAGCGCCGTCAGGCCGTAGACCACCGGCAGTTCGTAGGCGGTATCGGGATACGCGAGGGGGGCGTCGTTCCCCCGCCGGGCCGATGCGTCCGAGAGAGCCGTCCGTGCGAGCGCAAGGGCCGCGCCGGCGCCGCGCAGGCAAGCGGAGAACAGCGATTCGTCCATGGATTCTTTCATGCGGAAGATTGTAATGCACCCCATTCCCAGGAACCAAGCGAAATCCCGCCGAGGGGGGACACTCTCGGGGGGGACACTCTTTCTCTGCAGTGGGGGACACTCTTTCCCTTCCTCCCCAATAAGATCAAGAGTATCCCCCTGGGAGTGTCCCCCGAGAGTGTCCCCCGTCAGCTATATATGTCACAAATTGAACAATATTGTCGTTTCGACTCTTCCGGGGCGGCGCCTCTTTCCCGTGATGTTTCCGTTGTTTCCGCAATGGCACGGCGGTTGCTTTTTCCGAAGGCGGGTCGGCACCCATCACGCGTTCGGAGGAGAAAATTTCGATGAACACCGGCGACACCGCCTGGCTCCTGGTTTCGACCGCCCTGGTCATGTTCATGACGCCGGGGCTTGCGCTCTTCTACGGAGGGATGGTCCGGCGCAAGAACATCCTGGGCACGATCATGCAATCCCTTATCATCATCGGCCTGATCAGCGTCGAATGGGCCGTGGTCGGCTACAGCATGGCGTTCGGCCCCGACCACGGCGGGATCATCGGGGACCTGTCGTGGTTCGCCCTCTCCGGCGTGGGGCTTGCGCCCAACAAGGAGTACGCCGCCACCGTCCCGCATCTTGCGTTCATGGTCTACCAGATGATGTTCGCCGTGATCACCCCGGCGCTGATCACCGGGGCGTTCGCGGAGCGGTTCAAATTCTCCGCCTTCATCGTCTTCTCGCTGCTCTGGGCGCTGCTCGTGTACAACCCGGTGGCGCACTGGGTATGGGGGGTCGGAGGATGGATCCGGAACCTGGGCGCCCTCGACTTCGCCGGCGGCACGGTCGTCCACATCACCTCGGGGATCTCGGCGCTGGCGGCGGCCCTCGTCGTCGGAAAGCGGAAAGGGTTCGGCGTCGACAACATGGCGCCGCACAACCTGCCGATGACGGTGATCGGCGCGGCGATCCTCTGGTTCGGCTGGTTCGGGTTCAACGCCGGCAGCGCCCTCGCGGCGGGCGAGCTCTCGACCGGCGCTTTCGTCGCCACGCACCTCGCGGCATCGTCGGCGACGCTCTCGTGGGTGTTCGTGGAGTGGGCCCATCGGCGCAAGCCCACGGTGCTCGGCGGAGCCTCCGGATGCGTCGCGGGGCTGGTGGCCATCACGCCGGCCGCCGGGTTCGTGCAGCCGATGGCGGCGATCGCGATCGGCGCGGCGGCGGGGGCGATCTGCTACGGCGCGATCATGATGAAGGGGAGGTTCGGGTACGACGACTCCCTGGACGTGGTCGGCGTGCACTGTGTCGGGGGAACCTTCGGCGCGCTGGCGACCGGGCTGTTCGCCACCACGATGGTCAACGCGGGCGGAGCGAACGGTCTCTTCTACGGGAACCCGAAGCAGTTCGCGATCCAGGCGCTCGCCGTGGCGGTTTCCCTG
>JAJZRM010000402.1 GCA_021802685.1 Deltaproteobacteria bacterium
CCCTGTGTCATATGGCGGTACTTATCGTAAATAATCTCCATGGTACGGAGGTAATCGGAGCGTTTCCCGCTGGTCATCGTCGTGCCGTCCGTCCGCCAGGAATACTCGCAAGTGACTTTCTTGATGTGGGCGAAGTCGAATTTCCGGGACATCCGGATCCACAGGTCCCAATCCTCGTGGGACGTCAACCTCTCGTCGAAGTAGCCGGATTCTTCCAGACACGCCTTTTCGTGCATGAAGCAGAGAACGGGAACATAGTTCGAAACGAGGAACTGGTCCCGGTTGAAATCCCTCGAAGACGGGATATCCCGGTTGATCGTGACATATCCCCCTTCCGTCATCTTCTGGATTGCGCGGTGGGCATCCGTGTAGGCGACTTTGCCGCCATACTTTTCCAGGTGCGTAACGAGTGTCTCAAGGTGATCGGGATAATACAGATCATCGTCGTCGAGGTAGGCGATGTATTTCCCCTGGGCGAGTCGGAGGCCGGTATTTCGGGCCGCGGCGAGCCCCCGGTTCCGGTCATGGCGAACATAGGTGATGCGCCCGCCGCAGTTGAGGCCGGCGACGACCTCTTCCACATCCTTGCCCGCGTCGTTCACCACAATGATTTCGAAATCCCGCAGAGTCTGGGCAAGGATGCTCTCCAACGCACCCCGGAGCATCCCCAGGCGGTTATACGTCGGCACGATCACGCTTACGATCGGAGTCGCATTCGCATTCATCTTCTCCTCCCCCCCGACCACCCCGTGCCGGAGACCCTGTTCCGTCCGGTTCCCCTCCAGCAGGGTCCTGGCCCTCACCCACTCGTCCCGGTCGTACACGGAGGGGTGATTGAGGACGATCCGCGCCCTTAGCTCGAGGTCATGTTCGCGTGCGTTCGTCAACATGCTCTCTTCCTTAACCCTGTAGAAGAAGAGCGGTTCCTGGACATGCGCTGCAAAATGGTTCCTTTCTCCGCATCCGATCCAGAAGTCCCAATCCTCGTAGCCGTGCACCATGTTGTGATTGTATCCCCCAACCTCTTCCCAAACCCTCTTCCTGTAAAGGGAACAGTAGTTCATGAAATTCTCTTTGCAGATGGCTGGGAAATCGATGGGCATTTTCTGCACAAGCTGGTTGACGGTCCCGAACATGTACGTGTCCGTGTGGGCGATCGAGAACGTTCTGTCGATTTCGAGCACATGGACGGTTCTCGAGAGCATCTCCGGGTGGATCATGTCGTCGGAATCGAGAGGAAGGATGTACTCCCCGGCGGCTTCCCGGATGCCGGTATTCCTCGCGTGGGCGAGACCGCCGTTGGTTTTCTCGATCAGCCGAATCCTCTTTCCCCGATGTTTCGCGATCAATTTCCGGCTCACTTCCGACGTATCGTCCCGGCTGCCGTCGTTCACGATAAGGATCTCCCAGTTCCCGTAGGTCTGGGCAACGACGCTCTCCACCGCCAGCGGGAGATACTTCGCCTGGTTGTAACAGGGGATGACGACCGAAACGAGGGGCTTTGCGCCTGCTGGAGCCCGAAACTGCAATTTCACCTCCTTGTGGCATGCTTCCGGGATCAGCCCTTCGTACGCATCCGTGTCGAGCCGGTAGCCCCGCCCGTAAAGATCGGCAAGGGATTCCGGGGTGTACTCCGCGCACCCGCCGACCCGGTTCTTCATCTCATCCTGGACCCGGTTCACGGGGGCGCAGAACGCAACCGACCGCTCGAACGTCAGGAGAAGTGTCCGGCATCCGGAAAAAGAAAAGCGGGAATCGTTCAACGCGCTCTCGAGGGTATTCGGGTTCTTGTATTTCAGGTCGTTCAGCAAGGGAAGAAGCTCGCCCGCGCGGTAGATCGAACTGGACACTTCGAGGGGATACCCGAAATCCAGGGATGCGCCCTCCCATGGATAGGCAAGGATATCGGATTCGAGAGGGCGGAAGTTCGGAAGCGCCTGCACCGAGTCGAGGGGGTAGCAGTAAATCGTATTCCTGCCAAGACGCAGGGAGAAACCCAGAGCATCCGGAGTCCGATCGAGAGCACGTACGGCCGACCCGATCCCGAATTGCCGGACAAACAGGTTGTCGTCGACCAGGAAGAGGATCTTTTCCGCACCGCCGGCAAGCGCCAGGAGATCTTCCTTGAAATCCTTCTCCGGGATGAAATCGACCGCGGTGTGCTCCTTCCGAAGGGTCGCGTAATGGCTCTCCATCAAGGAGGATGACGCCTTGTAGAGCACGTGGACATCAAGGAGAGAAATATCCCGGCAGAACCGGAAGAGGGATTTCAGCGTCGCATCAAGCTGGAGGGGCCGGTCCTTGCTGAAAACAACGCACGTCAGATGCGATCTCATATGCGTGTACTCCGATCGAAGAGCCGGTCCTCGGAAATCTCCCTGGAGGAAACACCGGGGGGAATCCACCCTCTGAAAATCTCCGACGCCTCCGAATTCCCTTCCTCCTCCATCGTTCGCGCCAGAAAGAACAGGATTCTCCACCCGGAGATTTTCCCGGAAATATCGAGGTGTTTCACAAAACCGTCCCAATCCTCCTCGAGTTTGGAGGAAGGAGGGAGCAGCACTATGTTCCCCTTCGCCGCGTCCTGGAACACCTCTTCCCACAGCGCGGAAAAACCCATCTTACGGTACAAGGAGTAGAGGATCGGCAACACCTTCGGATTCCGGATTCCGCACCAGCGGATATACGCGTACACCACGCGGTGGAAATCGGTCGGAAGAACCGGCTCCAGTGGAAGAATCTCCCCGTAGGAATGAGCGGCCTCTTCCGGCCGACGCCGGTTTTCCTCGCACAGAGCGGAGTGGAAGAACGCCAGGATCTTTCCCACCGTCATGATTTCCTGCTCCGTGTACCGGAGGGTCCCTCCCGGA
>JAJZRM010000403.1 GCA_021802685.1 Deltaproteobacteria bacterium
CGACATCGGTTCGCGTATGATCGCGTGACCATTGATGACATCCCCGTAGCACAGCTTTTCCCTGTTGTACTCGAGGACTTCGACATCGTTGTCCGTCAGATACCGGAGGGTGCTCTTCCCCTCGGGGAGCAGTTTTTCGCTCCCGCGGCGCGGCAATTCCTTGTATTTCACTTTTTCCACGGGAATCGTCGCCTGGGTCCGGTACGTCGCACTTACCACCGGCATGAATTCGAACCGGTTTCCCCAGCGCTCGACGTATCCATCGTGGAAATTCGAGATCATGGTGGCGATCGTTTCGGGGGTTATCTTGCCCGAGGGAACCTTGATGAAGGGGGTTTCCCAGGTCTGTCCCGCCAGATGGCCGTCGAAGCTACGGGTGATGATCGCCCGCTCCGGGTTGGAGATGTTCTTCAGAAGGTTTTCCTCCATCGACCCGTAGATGGAATTGATCTTGTCGCAATTTTCCGGAGACAAGGGGATGTAGGCGCTCTTGTTTTCGGTGTACACGAGATCCGAGCTCAAGAGGCCAAGGGCCGAGAACAAGCCGGGGAAAGGGGGAACGATAATGCGTTTCACTCCGACCTGTTCCAGGATCGCCGGGAGCAGCATTGCGCCCGCGGCTCCGTACGCCATGAGGGAGTAATCCCTGGGATCGACGCCGTGCCGCACGATGATGTCGATGAGCCCTTCCGTGATGTTGTTGAGGGCCAGGTTGTAGGCATACCGGATCCGCAGTTCGAGCGGGATATTGGTGTCGAGCTGTTCGAACGCCTTCATCGACAGGTCAGGGTAAAGCGTGACCTTTCCGCCGAGGAATTTCTTGGGATCGAGGATTCCTATCAGCAGGCATGCGTCGGACATGGTGGGTTTTGCGGTTCCGGGTGCGCTCCTGCCGTAACAGGCCGGGCCCGGGTCGGCACCCGCGCTTTCCGGCCCGACCTTGATTTCCCCGCTGGACCCGATCGAAACGATGCTCCCGCCTCCCGCTCCGAGGGGGAAGATTTCGTTGGCCAGCGTGTTGACGATCATGTCGTGCTCGATCTCGAAGGTCGTATTGACGAACGGCCTGCCGTCCTTGACCAGGCTTATGTCGCTCGACGTGCCGCCGATGTCGCAACAGATGATGTTTCCGTCACCGATGAGCTTCCCGAAATAGGCGGTCGAGATCGTACCCGCGGCGGGTCCGGAATACATGATGCGGAACGGGCGCTCCATGGCGGCGGCCTCGGGCACCAGCATGGCCGCGCAATCCGCCAGGTTGACCTGCCCTTTGAAATTCAGGTCGCGGAGTCCCTTCAGCAGCTTCCGGATGTAGTCGCCGAACACCCTCTTCATGAACACGTCGATGACCGTGGTGGAAGCCCTTGCGTATTCCTTGGCCAGCGGCGAGACATCGGAGGAGATCGAGCATGGGATGTCGCCCAATACCTCATCGACCAGTTTCCTGAGCCGGATTTCGTGTTCCGGGTTCACATAAGCGTTCAACAGGCAGATCGCGACCCCGCTGACGTCACATTTCTTCAGGATGGCGAGCTGCTCGCGCGCCTGGTCCTCGTTCAGCGGGATCAGGACGCCGCCGTCGTCCTTGATTCGCTCCTCGATCCCCCGCCTCAGATACCGGGGGACCAGAGGCAAGGCGGTATCGCCGAAAGAGCGGCGCCAATGGGGATCGGTCTGCGCTTCCAACGGACGCCAGACCCGGCCCATGTCCAGGATATCCCGATGCCCCTGCGTCGAAAGGAACGCCACCTTGGGAAGCTTCCGTGTGATGACGGCGTTCAATCCAACCGTGGTCGAATGATTGAATGTCTTCTTTTTATCGACACCGATAATCTTGGCGCCTTCCAATACGGATGTTTCAATGGCGGAGGGATTTGTCGGCACTTTTGTCGCTACAATCCGGCCGTCCTCGATCGCGATAACATCCGTAAAGGTGCCGCCGATATCCAAGCCAATCATGGTGCATCCTCCCCCAGCTGGTTATTGGTCCATTTATGGAGATGTCCGTCTTGCATCTTCATGCCCGAAAGGTCTCGGAAATCGTGGTGATCGCCCCAAGGCGATGCTCCGAGCGTATTCTCTCGAGAGAATGCAGGCACCGCTGGCACTTTGTGACGTTCCACCACCCCCCCTCGCTGACCACGGGATACTTCTTCACGTCTGAACTGCCGCATTTG
Organism: Deltaproteobacteria bacterium; assembly: GCA_021802685.1. Lineage (GTDB taxonomy): Bacteria > Desulfobacterota > Deferrimicrobia > Deferrimicrobiales > Deferrimicrobiaceae > UBA2219. The sequence continues at coordinate 2,178 of JAJZRM010000403.1, forward strand.
GGACACACGAGGCCCGCATCGTCCTTTTTTACAAAGATGAATTTCTCACTCGGGCGTGGATAACTTCGCATCTTGGGGTTCTCCTTGAGTTTGCTTTACCTTGTTTTCTTTCCGGATGGATCCATCAATTCATCGTGATTCCGCCGTTGACGTCCAACACCAATCCTGTGATCCAGTTCGAAGCCTGGGAGGAGAGGACCAGGGCCGCCTCGGCGATATCTTCCACGGTCCCCAGCCTCTTCAACGTGGTCACATTCGCCGTATAGGGAAACCCCTTGGTCATATCCGTCTCGACCGGGCCGGGGGCGATTCCATTGACGTAGACGGAATGGGAAGCGCCGTCCTTGGCGACATACTTGATGAACGCGTGGATCCCCCCCTTGGAAGCCACGTAGTGCGGGCCCGCGATCAGGCCGCCGACCTTTCCGGCGACCGAACCGAGGCAGACGATCTTCCCGTAGTTGTGCTCCTTCATATTGGGAAGAACCGCCTGGACAAGCAGGAATGTTCCCTTGAGGTTAACCGCCAGCTCATGGTCCCACTCTTCTTCCGTCAGGTCGTTGATGTGCGTCCGATGGCAGATCGCCGCGCAACTGACCAATATGTCGACCTTGCCGAAGGCGCCGATCGCCTGATCGACCATGGACCGCACGTCAACCTTGCGGGAGACGTCGCACCGGTTCTCGA
>JAJZRM010000404.1 GCA_021802685.1 Deltaproteobacteria bacterium
CGGGAAGTCGGGAAAATCGACTGGCTGAAGGTCGCTCTCGTCAGCGTCGCCGTGCCCGTCTCCCTGTATATCGTTTTCGACCGGTTGTTCCTGATTCCGCTGCCGGGAGGAATCCTCGGGACCAAGATCACGCTTCCATTTTGATATTGGAGGGAGATCAACGTGGCAGAGAACTTGCACAACCTTTACCTAGGCATCAGCGTCGCGATGCAGCCGTATAACTTCATGGTTGCGATGATCGGGCTGGTTCTCGGCGTGATCGTCGGCGTTCTCCCGGGTCTTGGCGGCGCCAACGGGGTGGCGATCCTCATCCCGCTCACGGTCGCGATGCCGCCCGTCGCAGGCATCATCCTGCTGGCGAGCATCTACTGGGGGGCGCTGTACGGCGGAAGCATCACTTCCATCCTGTTCAATATCCCAGGGGAACCATGGTCGGTGGCCGCGACGTTCGACGGCTACCCCATGGCGAATAAAGGGCAACCGGGCAGGGCGCTCGTGCTGGCCTTCCTGGCCCACTTCTTCGGCGCGGTGCTGGGCGTCGTCATGCTCAGTTTCTTCGCTCCGATCATCTCGGAATTCGCCTTGCGGTTCGGTCCCGCGGAGATCTTCTCCGTCATGGTCCTCACGTTCAGCGCGTTCGTCGGGCTGGGCGGCAAGGATGCGATGAAAACATTGACCGCCATCTTCATCGGTTTCATCCTGTCCGCCGTAGGGATGGACACCGTCACGGGCGCGCTCCGGATGACGTACGGGTCGATCGACCTGATGGGCGGGTTCAACTTCATCATCGCGGTCATCGGGTTGTTCGGTTTGGGTGAGATCCTTCTCACGGTCGAGGAAGGTTTGAAGATCGAAGGGAAACCCGGAAGGGTCACTTTAAAGGACCTCAAGGACGGGACCATAGAGGTAGCAAAGAACTGGAAATCGCTTGTTTTGGGAGGCGTTATCGGGTGCTGGATGGGGCTGAAACCCGGAGGCGCGACGCCCGCCTCCTTCATGGCGTACGGATTCGCCAAACAGGGGGCGAAGGATAAGGAAGCGTTCGGGCAAGGGGCCCCCGCGGGGATCATCGCTCCCGAGGCGGCCGCTCACGGGGCGGGAACCTCCGCCGCCCTGCCCATGATCACGTTGGGAATTCCCGGCTCTCCCACGATGGCCGTCATCATGGGAGGCCTTATGATCTTCGGCCTCGTGCCGGGGCCGATGCTTTTCAAGGAACACGCCGATTTCGTCTGGGGTTTCATCGGCAGCTGCTGGATCGGAAACATCCTCGGCCTCGTCGTCGTGCTGGCGTTCGCGCCGTTGTTCGCCGCGATCCTCCAGGTCCGGTTCGCGATCATCATGCCCATCATCGTGTACGTCTGCGCCATCGGGGCGTATGCGGTGAACAACCGGATGATCGACATCTACTACATGATCATCTTCGGAGTTTTCGGATATCTCTTCAAGAAACTCGACTACCCGATGGCGCCGATGGTGCTTGCCCTCGTTTTGGGCGACATGGCGGAATCGGCGTTGCGGCAGGCGCTCCTGATTTCCGGGGGCAGTCCGATCGTCCTGTTCCAGCCCCCGATCGCTTTGCCGATCATGATCGTAGCGATTATCATCTTCTTCTGGCCGACCATATCGGGTATCCTTAAGAAACGGCGCGAAAGCGTCGGACCGGGCTGAAGGTGTGGAGAATCCTTTGTGACTGCCTGTAACGGGTTCACGGTGATCGGAAAGCGGCCTGGGATGATGCGTTTCCCCGACATCCCCGGCCGCTTCTTTTTTTCCGCTGCAACCGGTTCATGACGACGGACCGGAAGATGAAGATCCTGATCACCGGCGGAGCGGGTTCGTGCGGCAGGTACCTGACCGCCTCCCTCCTGGAACGCGGCCATGCGGTTCGCGTGATCGACAAGCACGTGGAGTCCCTGCGGTCCATCGAGAACGAGCGGTTGACTGTGATCCGGGCGGGCTTGGAGGACCGGGAAGCCCTGAAGCCGGCCGTCGAAGGGGTGGACGCCGTCATCCACCTGGCCTGGTCCTTCTCCGAGGACCCCATCGAGGTGCTGGAGCAGGACCTGAGAGGCCTGGTCTTCCTGCTCGAGGAGGCGGTTTCCCGGAAAGTCCGGCATGTCATCTACTCGAGCACCGCGGTGGTGTACGGAAAACCCCGATATTCCCCGATCGATGAAGAACACCCCCTCCTGGTCGAAGAGGCGAGGAAACCGCTGTACGGGATCGCCAAGGCCGCATCCGAAAAGCTTTGCCTCATGTACGGTAAGGCGAAAGGAGTTCCCGCCACCATCGTTCGTTTCTGGTGGGCGTACGGAGAGGATATCGGCGGGAAACATTTGCGCGAAATGTTGAAAACCTCGTCGGCGGGAGAGCCCCTCCTGGTCCCCGCCGATTCCGGGGGCAGCTTCCTGCACATGGCGGACCTGGCGCAGGGGCTGGAACGATGCCTCTTCCGCCCCGGGGCGTACGGGCGGACGTTCAATTTTTCCACCGTCTACGTCACCTGGGAGGAGGTGGCGGAAATGGTCCGCGAGGTCACCGGTTCGCGTTCCGAGATCCGGTGCATTCCAAGGAAGGAATGGACGGGAAGCGCATTTCTGGCCGATCCCTGGGAGTTGTCCGATTCCCTGGCCAGGGAGCATCTCGGATACCGTCCAATGGAGGCCCCCGCCGCGAAGGCATCCCTGAAAGTCGCGATCGGAAACTGCTGGGAGGCGATGCGTACAAAAACGTAATCACCCCCGTAACGATAGAGTCTTAGTACTCCATTCCACAATTACGGTGACGTATTTGGAGCGGCAGTTACGCAGCAACGTTGAGCGTACATCCCTTGCCCTCGATTCTTGCCATGAGGT
>JAJZRM010000405.1 GCA_021802685.1 Deltaproteobacteria bacterium
GCCTGATTGCCTGGTGCTCTTCCATTTCCGCGAGCGCGTCGTAAAGGTCCGCGACAGAGGCAAACGACTGCCGGACCACAGGATTCGTTTTCCACATCTGAACCGCCCGCAAAGCGACATCCGAGCGCGATACAACATCAACGGCGATCTGCATCAGGCCCGGCCGCCTCGGGGCGTTACCGCTGATCATCTTCGCCATCGGTTTCGTCATAAAACCCCTCCTCGATGGAAATATGGAAATGTCATAAAATTGCCAGTCTGTAAGCAAGGCCCGGGGTGGCGCTTCACCCGTGGTTGACCCTCTTCAGAAGGACCCGTGACCCTCTGCCAGTCGATATCTCTCATCCCCACCTCGCCGTCCGGATCGCCTTGACGAGTTCGCCCTCAAAGATCGCCTTCCATACTCGAGCTACCGTATCCCGCGCTGTCTGAACGAACCGAAGATCCGGGGCGATCTTGGCGCTGGGCACGAGCTTGTACATGAACTTTAGGTAGGATCCCTTTCCCCTCCCCACGCGCGTGAAGAGCATGGGGATACCCTTCGCCTTTGAAGTGAGGACGAAGGATCGCTTGAGCGCCCGTGGCCGCTGGGAGCGCTGGATAAGATCGGTCTTGGTTCGCCTCACGGCAGCCTGGGGGATGGCGAAGTGCTTCCCATGCGGCTGCCGCGTCTTCCCTTCCTCGTGGTCCTCGAGCCACGGTGCCCGGTTCTCTACAACTGCCGCGAGGTTGTCTTTCGACGCCGGGATGACCCCCACGCCGAACTTGCCGCCTTCCCGCAGCCAGGATCCCCGGACCGTGAAGGCCGATCGGATATGCCCGATCTCGTCCTTCTGTACTTCTTTGGCCGTCCGGGTAAGCGCCACAGCGCTCGCGTACGTGACCTGCTTCTGTAGGTTCTGGAGCATTTTCCGCGTTTCCTGCAGCCCATCGATCTTTACCGAGAACATGGGGTCGCTCCTTCCTGCCGGTACATCTCCTCCACCTCCCTGTCACAACTTCTGTCACAACTTTTATTTCGCACTTAAACCCTCGCCAGTATTGATGAATTCAGCCCTTCAGGGGGTATAAGGGATATATAAGACCCCCTCCCCCCCATAAGAAGCCGATAACCCCTTATGGCTATTGGAGTTAAGTCCCCTTTTTGATGTGTGACACTTTTTGTGACAGTCTGACCGGACATCAGTCGTTTTCTCCCCGGATGAAGTATCTTTTATCGGCCTTGTGGTACCCAAGTTCCTTCGCCCGGTTCAGGTTCGCCATGGCCGTGTTGTAGATCCACAGCCCCTTCTTGCTGGTGTGCGCGTGCCGCTTCAGGTCACGTTCTCCGAGGGGCCCCCGGGCTCGCAGGAGCCGGCGGATCTTCTCCTCGAGCTTGGCCGTCTCGTTGTCGGCGTCCACCGGATCATGGAGCTGGCGAACCTTGAACTGGTGGTCGCACAGGGAGATCACCTTGCGCACCGTGTCGGCGTCCACTTCGCTTTTCAGGTCGTTCGCCGCGAGCAACGTCATGAAGCGGAGGGCGTAAGCGTCGAGCCGCTTCGCATGGATGCTGCGCGGGACCGCCATATACCACTCGTGATACAGGTTCTTGGCCCCAGGGGTGATCTTCATCTCGCGGTTCTGTTCAATGTGCTCGAGCACTTTCTGGAGCTTGGTCTGTTGGTAGTACCGTTCGGTATCCGGCGCCTTCTCGGGGATCGAGAATCTGCGTTCTGCGCCGCCGGGGACCAGCCACAGACGGTTATTGAAGCCGATGTCTGTGAACTGGCTGCTCCAGGTGTTCTCGTATGTTTGGATCGTGGAGGCCGCCAGGAGGGACAGGTGGGCGTTTTCGAGGCGGACCGTGCTTTGCTTCGTGTGGGATTCGTACCTGTTGGACTCAAAGAGAGTGTTCACACACGGAAGCAAAACAGACGCCTCGATCTTGCACTTGGAGACGAACTGCCGCATCTCGTCCAGGGCGAGGAGCAGTTTATTGCTCTTCTCCATCCTCACCTGGAGGCCCTCCGCCGATCCCACGCCCCAACAGACGGGGAAATCCGCCATGGCCTTCTTGAAAAAGTCCACCGTCTTGCTGATCGCGGTGGATTTCCGATCGTCCGCGGACTCGCCCAGAAGTAGGGCGAACAGCCGGGGCTGAGGCGCGAGTTCCGAGGCAAGGGTCAGGCGATCAGAGACGGTGCTGCCGAGGCACGTCAGGTACGCCACGAAGAAGAAATGCGCCGGAGCCTCCAGGTATGCCGCGTAGAGTTTGGCAAAGTCGCCCGCCGCTCCGGTCATCACGTCGGCCGGGAAGACAAGATCTGCGGGCGCGGGATTCGCTTCGGTGAATCGGGCGATTCCTTCCTTGATCCGCTGTTCGATCGCCATCATCGATGGAATATTGTCGAGGGCTACCAACTCCGCGAACAGCTTCGCGAGTCCCTCCGCGCTTCCGTTGGCGAGCTCCTTCAGGATTCGGCCCCCATCGATGGACTTGTTCTTCAGGTAATCGACAGCGAAGAAATCAAAGGCGTCCTGGATCTCCTGGGGGAACTTGGAAATGAGCGGGGAAGGAATCCTTGTGATGAGGTCGGAGGGGTTGCCGTCGAGAAGGATGCGCGCGCCGTATTCCCGGAAATGTTTTTCAGCGGAGGTCGTCATCGGATGGCCGTCCTCGGAACGAATGGGATCACGGTGCGTCGCGTGTATCGACGGACGGCCCGGTGTGCGGCCTGTTCCGCGGCCGCAGCGGCCCTCCATGCCTGAGAAAAATAAGGGATGATCTCGCCCGGGGCGTCGAGCGCATCCCCATAGGACCGACGGGTCGCCTCCTCGACTTTTTTCGCGGCGATCTGAAGCCCGAGAAGACGGA
>JAJZRM010000406.1 GCA_021802685.1 Deltaproteobacteria bacterium
TCCTCGGCTTCGAGCAGATCTTCAAGAACTCCCTGACCGGGCTGCCGATCGGCGGCGCAAAGGGGGGGTCGGATTTCGATCCGAAGGGGAAGTCGGACAACGAGGTGATGCGGTTCTGCCAGAGCTTCATGACGGAGCTGTGGCGGATCATCGGCGAGCACACCGACGTTCCCGCCGGCGACATCGGCGTGGGGGGCCGGGAGATCGGTTACCTGTTCGGCCAGTACAAGCGGCTCACGAACCAGTTCGAGGCGGGGGTTCTCACCGGGAAAGGCCTGGTCTACGGCGGCAGCCAGGTCCGCACCGAGGCCACCGGATACGGTTGCACCTACTTCGTCGAGGAGATGCTCAAGGGGAAGAAGAACGGGTTCAAGGGGAAGAAGGTCGTCGTCTCCGGTTCCGGGAACGTCGCCATCTACACGCTGGAAAAGGTCCACCAGCTCGGCGGCAAGGTGATCGCGATGAGCGACAGCAACGGCGTCGTGGTCGACGAGCGGGGCTTCAACATCGAGACGATCAAGCAGCTGAAGGAAGTGGAGCGCCGCCGGATCAAGGATTACTGCGACTACCACAAGAACGCGAAATACGTCCAGGGCGGGAACATCTGGGACGTGCCGTGCGACGTGGCGATGCCGTCGGCCACCCAGAACGAGATCACCGGCAAGGACGCCAAGAAGCTGGTGAAGAACGGCTGCATCGCCGTCGGAGAGGGCGCGAACATGCCGACCACGCCGGAAGGCGTGCAGGTGTTCCTTGGCGCCGGCTTGCTCTTCGGACCGGGAAAAGCGGCCAACGCCGGCGGCGTGGCCACCTCGGCGCTCGAGATGCAGCAGAACGCGGGGCGGGAGGCGTGGGGGTTCGAGGAAACCGACGCCAAGCTCCACCAGATCATGCGGAACGTCTACCAGCTCTGCTCCGAGGCGGCGGAGGAGTTCGGCTCCCCGGGGAACTTCGTCGTCGGCGCCAACATCGGCGGGTTCATCAAGGTCGCCCGGGCGATGATCGCGCACGGCCTCGTGTAACCCGGGGCGGAGACGGTTTCGCCTTTCGGCGGGGGGAGGGGTGTTCCCCCTCCCCCCGCGGCGCCTCATTTGTGCATCTCTTCCATGCGTTTCAGGTGGTTTTCCTGGAGGTCGGTGAGGAGCTTCGCGTGTTCCAGGGAGGCGGCGCGGAAGGCGGCCGCGTCGTCCTTCGTTTTCAGCGACTCCATCTTCACCTCGAGGGCCCTCAGTTTCTCGACGGTTTCCCGCATCTCTTTCGCATGCTCCATCATGTGCCCGCCGCGCCGATGCATGGGCATCCCGCCCGGCATCGTGTTGTCGTGCATGCCGGGGGGACGCATCCCTCCCGGGCATCCGCATTCGCCGCCGCCCCCCGCGCCGTGATGGCCGTGTCCCGGGTCCGCGTGGGACGTTTTCGGGCCGGCGTGCGGGATGCCCGCGAAGAGCAGCAGCCCGAGGGCCGCGGGAAGGATCCTTCCGGTCGTACGCATCGTTTTCGCTCCTTTCATCCGTCGGGTATCGTCCCTTCGATCCGATAGAGGGGTCCGCGCCCGGAAAGGTTTCCCGCTAAAACGGTGTTTTTGGCGCTTGGAAATTCCCGCGGCGATGCGGTACATTGTGGGAACGGAGGGCCCTCCGATGTTCGTCGGGAAACGGATGACGAGGAACCCGAAAACGGTTTCCCCGGACGAGCCGCTGTCGAACGCGGCGAAGATCATGCGGGAGCACCGTTTCAACCATCTCCCGGTGGTGGAGGGGGAACGCCTGGTGGGGATCCTCTCCGATACCGACCTGCGGAACGCGTCGCTGGAACCCGGCGGGACGCCGGGGGGAAACCGGCCGGTCCGGGAGGTCATGCGCGCCCCGGTATGGTCCCTCACCCCGGAGGACTCCATCGAGGACGCGCTCCTCATCGTTTCGCGGAAGCGGTTCGGAGCCTTGCCGGTCCTCTCCGGCGATCGGCTCGTCGGCATCATCACGAAGATGGATCTGCTTCATGCCTTCGTCGACGTCCTCGACGTCAACGAGGTCTGCTACTGCGTGGACGTGGCGTTTCCCCGCAACCTGGCTCGATTCGAGGAGATGATCGGCGTTTTCGGGGAGATGGGGATCGAGGTCCGCAGCTGCATCATCGCCCCCCAGGGGGAGTTCGGGTCGCTGAACGCCCACCTGAGGGTCGCGACGATCGACGGTCCGGCGGTCCGCAGGGCGCTTCGGAAACGCGGGTTCGAGATCGCCGACCCGGCCTCGGTCCTCTGAAGCGCTAATCCTTCCCGATCAGCCGCCGCAGCACATACGGAAGGATCCCGCCGTGCAGGTAATAGTGCACCTCCGCGGGGGTGTCGATCCGGACGACGACAGGGAAGGTCCGCTCCCCGCCGTCCTCCGAGACCCGCACGGCCGCCCGCATCCCCGGCGTGATTCCCGAGGCGATCCCTTCGACGGCGTAAATCTCCTTCCCGGAGAGCCCCATCGACTCCCGGGTTCCGCCGTCCACGAACTGCAGCGGAAGGATCCCCATCCCCACCAGGTTGCTGCGGTGGATCCGCTCGAAGCTTTCCGCGATGACGGCGCGCACTCCCAGCAGGCGCGGACCCTTCGCGGCCCAGTCGCGCGAAGAGCCCGACCCGTACTCCTTCCCCGCGAGGATCAGCAGCGGCACGCCCTCCGCGGCGTATTTCATCGCGGCGTCGTAGATCGTCATCTTCTCTCCGCCCGGCGGAAAGGTCGTCCAGCCGCCCTCGGTGCCCGGGGCGAGAAGGTTCCGCAGGCGGATGTTGGCGAAGGTCCCCCGCATCATCACCTCGTGGTTCCCCCGGCGGCTGCCGTA
>JAJZRM010000407.1 GCA_021802685.1 Deltaproteobacteria bacterium
CCGCGGAGATCGGGATGCCGCGTTCCATGAGGATCTGCACGAGGATCGTGGTGGTGGAGCCGACGCGGCGGATGACTTCCACCGCCCCCTGCAGGTCGGATGCCTCGTCGGGATGATGGTCGTAGACGTGAACCTCCACGCCGGGCTTCTTCGCCAGAGGCGCGAACATCCCGATCCGGGCGCTGTTGCGGATGTCCACGAGGACCAACCGCCGGACCTGGTTCAGGTCGATCTCGCGCGGCTTGCGCATGGGAAGGGAGTAGAAGGCGGACTGGATGAGGAACCCCTTGACCGACTCCTCCTGCGACCCCGGGAGAACGCATACCGCGTCGGGGTACAGCTTGTGCGCCGCCAGCATCGAGGCGATCGTGTCGAAGTCGGCGTTCACATGGGTCGTTATCACATCCACGGCTCTATCTTACGGGAACCGGAGGGGAAAATCAGGGGGTTCGGGGGTCAGCCGCGGGGATGGTGCTTTCGGTGGATTTCCCGGAGGCGCTCGGGAGTGACGTGCGTGTAGATCTGCGTGGTCGCGATGTCCGCGTGCCCGAGCATCGCCTGGACGGCGCGCAGGTCGGCGCCCCCCGCCAGCAGGTGGCCCGCGAAGGAGTGCCGGAGCATGTGGGGGGAGATCCTCTCCTCGATCCCGGCCGCCAGCGCCCAGCGCCGTATCCGGTTCCACAGCGTCTGGCGGGTGATCGGCCTGCCGAGGCGCGACAGGAACAGGACGTTCGTGGCCTTCTTTTTGAGGTACAGGGGACGCACCGTATCCATGTACTCCTTGAGGGCGGTCAGCGCGGCGTCGGCGACCGGCACCACCCGTTCCTTGCTCCCCTTCCCCAGGACGCGCAGGAAACTGGCGTTCGCGTCGACGTTTTCCATCCGCATCGTCACGACTTCCGACGCGCGCAACCCCGAGGCGTACATCAGCGTCAGCATCGCCTTGTCCCGGATCCCCTCGGGCGTGGCCCGTTCCAGGTCGGGGGCCGCAAGGAGGCGCGTCACCTGGCTCACCGTGAGGAACTTCGGCAGGGGTCTGCCCAGCTTCGGCGACCGCATCTCCGCGATCGGGCTGCCGCCGGCGTGCCCTTCGCGGACGAGGTAACGGAAAAAGGAGCGCAGCGCGGATACGTGCCGTGACGCGGAACGGGCGGAGAGCCCCCCTTCCCGCAACCCGGTGAGGTAGGACAGGAAGTGGTTGCGCGTGAACGCCCGGGCGTCGATCCCCCGCGATTCCAGGAAATCGACGAACCGGCGCAGGTCGGCCCCGTACGCTTCGAGCGTGTTCACGGAAAGGCGCCGCTCCGTGGAAAGGTGCAGCAGGAACGATTCGGCGAGGGCGTCGTTGTCCAACCGTCACTCCTCGGGACGGAGGGGGATCTCCAGGATCCGCGCCACCATCGTTTCCAGGTCCACGACCGCGCAGGTGGCCTTTCCATGCACCAGGCCGCACGATTCCCCGGGATTGAGCACGAGCGCTTTCCCCACGCGCATGGTCAACGGCCGGTGGGTGTGGCCGAACAGGACCAGGTCGAAACGCCCCTGGCCGCCGAGTTCGGACTGCAGCTCGTTGAAGGAGTGCGCCATCAGGATCGTGCGCTCCTCCAGGGTGTGGATGAACGGCCCGTCCCGGAACGCCCCTCCGGTTGCGCCCTGCAGGCCGGCGCGGTCGACGTCGTTGTTGCCGAAGACGCCCGCCAGCGGGATCCCCGATCCCCCGATCCCGGCGAGGATCGCCGGGGAGCAGACGTCCCCCAGGTGGAGTATGGCGCCGACCCCCTCCTCGCGGAAGAGGGCCAGCGCGCCTTCCACCGCGGCCGGCCGATCGTGGGAGTCGGAAAGGATGCCCGCCTTCATCGGCCTCTCCCGGGGTCCCGTTCCTCGGGGGCGGTCATGCACCGATGGAGGAGAGGATGGCGCGGCGGACCTCCTCCTGCCGGGCGGGATCCGTGATCTTCCCGCCGTCCCGGTCGAACAGGTAGAAGGCGTCGGCCACCTGGTCCGCCTTGGTCGAGATCTTCGACAGGTGGATGTCGATCCCGAGCGAGGTGAACGCGCTGGTGATGTCGTAGAGCAACCCGATCCGGTCGTAGGTGAAGATGTCGACGACCGTGTAACGGGAGGACGCGGTGTTGTCGAATTTCACCTTCGTGGGCCGGTACCGCGGGACCTTGTCCCGGACGAACTTGCCCACTTTCGGGTCCGCGATGAGCGCCTCCACGAAGAGCTCGCCGCGAAGGACCCCCAGCAGATCGGCGGTCACCCGCGCCTTCCTCGGCTCCCCCTGGAGGGTCTTCCCGCGGTAGTTCACGTAGAAGGTGTCCAGCGCCACGCCGTCCCGGGTCGTGGAGATGGAGGCGTTCAGGATGTTCACGCCGTTCGCCGACATGGTTCCCGCGATCTTGGCGAAGAGGCCGCGCTCGTCCGGGCAGACGACGATGAATTCCGTCACGCCCGTCTCGGGCGTGTCGATCGTCTCCACGATGGGGGTCTTCCCGTCGAACCGGTCGAGGAGACGGCAGTGATCGGCGAACCGCCCGTCGGGGGTGGCGATGATGTACCGGTCGTCCACCCGGTCGACGAACCGTTCCCCCGCGCCGCCCGGCTCGTCCTTCAAGCGCTCCATCACCTGCCGCCGCCTCTGGATCGCGCGCTCCTCGAACGGGTGCTTGAGCGCCCCGTGCTCCAGGACGTTGCGCCCCTTCTCGTACAGCTCGGCCAGGAGCATCGCCTTCCATTGGGTCCAGACATCCGGCCCCACCTCCCGCATGTCCGCGTACGTCAGCAGGTAGAGCAGGTCCAGCCGGGCGGCGGTCCGGACGGTCTCCGTG
>JAJZRM010000408.1 GCA_021802685.1 Deltaproteobacteria bacterium
GCTGAGGCGGTCTTCCCCCGGAGGTTCAACACCACCAGGTGGCCGATCATGCTCAGGATCGGGTGCGGCAGGTTGCTGTTCAGCGTCGGAGTGCCGATCAGGAAGCCGACGGATTCGTCGAGCTCGTCGACGATCCTTTCCATGGGGACCTCCACGCCGTTCAGCAGCACCGGCGTCAGCCCCCCCGCGGCCACCCCTTCCGCCACCTTCTGCGCCATCATGGCCGTATTCCCGTAGGCGGAGACGTAAACGATCGGGACCTTCCTTTCCTTCACCCTCGCCTTGATGTCCGCCCGTTCCTTGTACCAGGCGATGTACTCCTGCGGGTTCCTCCGGAGCACCGGCCCGTGGGACGGGGCGATCATCGCCAGCGGGACGTCCTTCAGGCGGTTGCACGCGTTGAGGATGTGCTCCTTGTACGGCCGCATGATCGTGCTGTAGTAGAATTCGAAGGCCTGGCGCACCTTCTCGGGTTCCGGGATCTCGTCGTTGAAGACATGGGGGCTCGAGTAGTGCGCGCCGAGAAAGTCGCACGGGAACAGGATCCTGTCCTCCACGACGTAGGTGAAGATCGTGTCGGGCCAGTGGAGGAACGGCACGCTCATGAACCGCAGCGTCTTCCCTCCCAGCGGAATTTCCTCGTTGTCGTTCACGATGCGCGCGTTGTACTCCCCGTTGACGAGGTTGTCCACGAACGATTTGGCGAAGCGGGAGAGGAGGACCGTCACGTTCGGGTGGCGCTTCAAGAGATCGACGATCCCGCCCGCGTGGTCGGGTTCGGAATGGTTGACGACCACGTAGTCGATCTGCTCGACAGGGAGGACCTCTTCGATATTGCTGAAAAATTCCCCCACGAAGGGGCGCTTCACGCAATCGATGAGGGCGGTCTTCTCCGTCCCCCGGACGAGGTAGGAGTTGTAGGTCGTGCCGTACTCCGTCGGGATGACGATGTCGAAAACGGTGAGGCCGGGGTCCCTGACCCCCACGGCGTACACGTCTTTGGCGAGGGATGTTGTTGTCAAGCGACCTCCTCGAACTCTTCCTTGCCCACGCCGCAGAGCGGGCAAATCCAATCGTCGGAGAGTTTCTCGAAGGGAGTCCCCGGCGGAACGCCGTTGTTCGGATCGCCTTTCGCCGGATCATAGATGTAGCCGCACACGTTGCATCTCCACTGTTTCATCGGGGCACCTCAAGGGGATTGGTTACTGAAAATGGTACCTTCCCCCCGGGCGAATTGCAAGATTGCGCGCGCCACGCCGTTCGGAGTGCGGATCCCGCGCCCGCTCCCCCGGCGAAGGCGCTCCCACCGTTCCTTCGGGAAGCCCGGGGGCGGCAGGACCAGGCCGGGGCGGACGACTCCAACGCGGATCGCGGGAGGCACGGCCGCCGCAAGCCCGGCGGCGAACGCCTCCAACGCGATCTTCGAAAGGCAGTACGGAAGGTACGCCGGCCAAAGGTTTCCGGCCCCCGCATCCCCCACGAAACAGACGGCCGCGCCCTTCGCGGCATCGAGCATCAAGGGCAACAACGCCCGGGTCAGCAGGACCGGCCCGCGGAGGTTCACGGCGAAGACAGCGTCCCATTCGGCCGGGGTCACGGCCGGGAGCGGGGTCCTTGGAAAGACGGCGGCGTTGTGGACCAGCAGGTCCAGCCGCCCGTGCCGGCGCTTCAGCCGGTCCGCGAACCGGGCGAAGGTCGAGGGCCGCGAAAGGTCGAGCCGGACCGCTTCCCCGCCGAGCTCCGCCGCGAGGTTCTCCGCCTCGAGCCTGGCGGATCGATACGTCGGGACGACGTCGTATCCGCTCCGCGCCAGGGCGGCGGAGATCGCCGCGCCGATCCTGCGGCCTCCGCCGGTGACCAGGGCCACCTTCCTCCCATCCTCGCTCATCCTGTTCTTCACCGGGGTCTCCCGCGGGAGGATGCTTTTCTTATATCATGGGGAACGGAGGACGGGATGGCGGGCGACCGAAGCGATTTCCTGGAGTTGCCGTTCATCGCGGCGGACGTGGAGACGACCGGCCTGTCCCCGGAGGACGGGCACCGCGTGTGCGAGATCGCCCTGCTCCGGTTCCTCCACGGGACCGTGATCGACTCGCTGGTCACCCTGGTGAACCCCTTGCGGCCCATCGACCCGGGAGCCCGGGCGGTCAACGGCATCTCCGACGCGATGGTGGCCGGCGCGCCGCCTTTCGCCGACCTCTTCCCCCGGATCCTTGCGTTCCTCGGCGACGATCCCCTGGTGTTCCACAACGCTCCGTTCGACCTCTCGTTCCTCCGGGCCGAGGCCCGGATGGCGGGGGGCGCCTGGCCGGGAAACCGCGTCGTGGACACCCTGCCGATGGCCCGGCGCACGGGCCGTTTCCGCTCCAATTCCCTGCCGGCCATCTGCCGGGAGCTCGGCATCGGTTCCGGCTTCCACCGGGCGGAGGTCGACGCATGGGCGGCGGGGAAACTGCTCCTCCGGCTCACCTCCCCGGAGCGGCCTTCTTCCTGATCCTACCGGACGACTTTCCGCTTCCGGGTCACCGTCGCGGCGTCCACCGCCCGGCGGTACGCCCGCGTCATCTCCTCGAGCATCTCCTCGCGGCGGTCGTACAGCCGCCTCGGCGGCCGCTTCCCCACCCGGTCGAACACGTACGCGCAAAGCAACGGCAGCGCGATCGTGGAGTCGAGGTAGCACACCACCGTGTCCGGAAGCCGGTCGGGGTCCACCTTCCCCCAGGAAACCGCCTCCGCCGGCGTGGCCCCGGAAAGGCCGCCCGTGTCGGGACGCGCGTCGGTGACCTGCAGGAAGTAGTCGTGCCCCTTTTCGTCGAGCCCGAGGACCT
>JAJZRM010000409.1 GCA_021802685.1 Deltaproteobacteria bacterium
CGCCCCGCACCCGCAGCGCGAAGTCGTCCGGGTTGCTGGCCTGCCGCAGCGCCTCGTCGAGCGTGATGAGGTTCTCCTTGAGCAGGGCCATCAGGGACTGGTCGAACGTCTGCATGCCGTAGCTGACGAATCCCTGCTGGATCGCCTCCCGGATCTTTCGGGTCTTGTCCTTGTCCTCGATGTATTCCCGTACGCGCGCGGTGTTCAGAAGGACCTCGGCCGCGGGGACGCGCCCCGACCCGTCCGCCCGGGGAACCAGGCGCTGGGAGATGACGGACTTGAGGACGGAGGCGAGCTGCAGGCGGACCTGCTTCTGCTGGAACGGGGGGAACGACGCCACGACCCGGTTGATCGTCTCCCCGGCGTCGAGCGTATGCAGCGTGGAAAGCACCAAGTGGCCCGTTTCGGCCGCCGTGATCGCGGTTTCGATCGTTTCGAGGTCGCGCATCTCTCCCACGAGGATCACGTCCGGGTCCTGGCGGAGGGCGCTCTTGAGGGCGTCCGCGAACGAGGAGGTGTCCACCCCCAGCTCCCGCTGGTTGATGATGCTCTTGTTGTCCCGCAGGAGGAACTCGATGGGATCCTCGATCGTCATGATGTGGCAGCTTCGATACGTGTTGATGTACTGCACCATGGCGGCCAGGGTGGTGGACTTGCCGCAACCTGTGGTGCCGGTGCACAGGACGAGCCCCCGTTCCTCCATCGCGATCTTCTCCAGAACCTTGGGAAGATGGAGGTCATCGAAGGTCTTCACGCCGACAGGGACCAGCCGCAGGACGATTCCCATGGTCCCCCGCTGCTGGAACACGTTCACGCGGAAACGCCCCAGCCCCTGGACGCTGTAGGCGCAGTCGAGCTCGTGGTGCCGGTCGAACCGCTCCTTCTGGTCCTGGCGGAAGATGAGGCCGCTCATCGCGTCGAGATCCTCGCCCTTCAGCGGTTCGGGGACCTTGAGGGGGATGAGCTTCCCGTTGATCCGCAGGATGGGAGGGAGCCCCACCTTCAGGTGGACGTCCGAGGCGCCGTGCTTCGACGCGGCGCGGAGAATGTCGTTCAGCTCCAAGGCGTCACGCTCCTTCCGCCGCCGGCTTCCCGGCCTCTCCGATGCCGTACTTCGCCAGGATCTTCTTCGACAGTTCGCCGGACATCTCGGGATGCTCCTTGAGGAAGATGCGGGCGTTCTCCCGGCCTTGCCCGATCCGTTCGCCGCCGACAGAGTACCACGCTCCGCTCTTTTCGAGGATGTCGAGCTCCGCTCCAAGGTCGAGGAGGTCCCCTTCCCGGGAGATCCCCTCGCCGTAAAGGATGTCGAACTCGGCCTCGCGGAACGGCGGGGCGAGCTTGTTCTTCACGACCTTGACCCGCGTCCGGCCCCCGATGACGTCGTCGTCCTTCTTGATCTGGGAGATCCGCCGGATGTCCATCCGGACGGAGGCGTAGAATTTGAGGGCGTTCCCGCCGGTGGTCGTCTCGGGATTTCCGAACATGACGCCGATCTTCTGGCGGATCTGGTTGATGAAGACCACCGAGGTCAGCGACTTGCTGATCGTCCCCGTGAGCTTGCGCAACGCCTGGGACATGAGGCGCGCCTGGAGCCCCATGTGGGCGTCCCCCATCTCCCCCTCGATTTCGGCCTTGGGAACCAGGGCCGCCACGGAGTCCACGACCAGCACGTCGAGGGCGCCGCTGCGAACGAGCATCTCCGCGATCTCCAGCGCCTGCTCCCCCGTATCGGGCTGGGAAATGAGGAGGTCCTCCGTGGAGATGCCGAGCTTCCTCGCGTAGGAAAGGTCGAGGGCGTGTTCCGCGTCGATGAACCCGGCGACCCCGCCCTGCTTCTGCGCCTCGGCGATGATGTGAAGCGCCAGGGTGGTCTTCCCCGACGATTCCGGGCCGAAGATCTCGGTGACCCGGCCGCGGGGGATCCCCCCGATGCCGAGCGCGACGTCCAGCGAGATCGCCCCGGTGGAGATGACGGGGACGTCCTTTGCGGGGACATCGGCGCCCAGCCGCATGATGGCGCCCTTCCCGTAATTCTTCTCGATCGCGGCGACGGCCATGTCGAGCGCCTTGCGGCGGTTCGCGTCCTGGTTCATCGGGAGTTCTCCTCTTCGGTTTCCCGGCGCCGCGGAATTCCTCCCAGGAGGAATTCCCGGACAACGGAATAGATCGCGCCTCCGGGGGAAAGGCGGCTTTCGAACAAACGGAACGACGATACGGACACGACGCCGAAATTCCGGCCCGCAAGCGCCTGGACGAACCGCTCTCCCCAAGCGGGAGGAAGGACTCCGCGGACTCGCCCTACCGTGATGTGCGGGTGGAACGGACGATCCTCCCGGGGGAACCCCGCTCCCGAAAGCGCGTTCTCCATATTCTGTTGCAACTTTCCGACCAATTCAAGCGGTTCCCGGAAACCGGCCCAGAGCACCCGCGGGTTCCGCGGGCCGGGGAACGCCCCTCCCCCCGCCGCGTCAAGGGAAAACGGCGAGGAAGCGGCGGCGACGCCGGCAAGCGCCTCGCCGAGAACCGGAAGCCGGTCCGGACGGATTTCCCCAAGGAACTTCAACGTAATGTGCAGGTTCGCCTTCCCGACCCAGGACACGGAGCCCCGCGGATCGGGCGCCGTCCCGATCGCGTCCGCCACGGCGTCCCGAACGAACGGCGGCAGCCCGATCCCGATGAACGCCCTCATCCGGCGCCGCTCCCTTTTCCGGATAGCAGTTCCGACGCGGCGGCAAGGGAGGCGAGAACCGTTTCCCGGCGGACCTTCTCCCGGTCCCCCCGGAAGCGGAACCGGTGCGAGTATCGGACCCCGCCCCGCACCG
>JAJZRM010000410.1 GCA_021802685.1 Deltaproteobacteria bacterium
GATTAACACGCTAATCAACCAGCTTTTGGACGCTGGCACGCTTGCCAACCGTCAGGGGGGGTTTATCGGACGCGGCATCCGATGGAAGGGCGGCGTTTTGACGTTTACGCCCGGAGAATGGAAGCCGGTAGACGTTGCAGGCGGCGTTTTGAAGGAAAATATCGTTCCGCTACCGATCAAAGAACCCTCCGGAGTGCTGTTTCAACTGCTTGGAGCCCTCTCGGAGACGGCGGATCGTCTCGCAAGCGTATCGGAAGCCATGACGGGCGAAATGCCGTCGCAAAACACCCCGGCAACCACCGTTTTGGCGATGATCGAGCAGGGGTTGAAAGTATTTACAAGCATATATAAGCGCGTATATCGGTCATTAAAGGCCGAATACAAGAAATTGTATCGCCTGAATGCCCTATATCTTGACGAAACCGAGTATTACCGGGTTTTGGACTCGCAATTTGCGGTGTTTGCACAGGATTACCGTCAAGACGATCTTGATATCGTGCCTGTAGCCGACCCGAACATCTCCTCCGAGGCGCAACGGTTGGCCCGCGCACGGGCTGAGATGGATACGATGCAGCAGAACCCGACCATCGGCGGACGAATACAGATACTCAGGAATTATTACGAGGCGCTGGAGACGAAGAATATCGAGAAGGTGCTTCCTCCTGCCGAACTTGAGAAGATCGTCAACCCTCCTCCGCCCCCTCCTAATCCCGAACTGCTGCGGCTCGAAGCGGACATCCTGAAGGAGAAACATACCTACGAACTGGCAATGGCGCGGCTCGAACTGGATCGCTTCAAGATCGAATCTGACGCGGAACTCGCCAAGGCGAACGCGATCAAGGCGGTAGCCGATGCGGAGGCCAAGGAAGTCGGCCAGCAGTTTGAGGAGTACAAGCATCAGGTGGATCAACTGTCGAAACAAGTTGAACTGGCGATAGCCAACAAGGAGGCCGATACCCGTGCCAGACTCGCCGCTGCAAAGTCCGACGAATCGGGAGATAATTCTGAATCTGACGCCGGAGGCTCTGGCGGAATGGAAACAGTACGAGACGACGAGGGAAGTGTTCCGATGGATCAGGGAATGGCGGGAGGACCTGCTGGAGCAGATGGGGCGGGGATGCTTCCTCAACCTGAACTCGGTGGAGGCGACGGCGCTCCAGGCGGCGATCTTATCCGGGGAAGTGCAGGGATACGACAGGTTGCTGGAGATCAAGGCCCAGGAGCCTGACGCACAGGAATAGGTTCCCGCTCCGCGTCCACAAGGCGCGTCGGGCTTGTAAGGGTCGCTCCACAAGAGCGGCCCTTTTTGTTTTCAGCGCAATTCCCGCCCGAGTGGGGCGTTTAGAGAGGTGGACAGATGATTAAGCCGTGCAGTTATCACGTCTTGGTACGACCTGACAACGTGGCGGAGCGACAGGGAACGATCATCCTGCCGACCGTGACGCGGGAACGGGAGCAACTGGCGCAGGTGTTCGGCACCATCGTGGACATCGGACCTTCCGCGTGGAAGGGATTTGACGACGGGGAACCGTGGGCGAAAATCGGCGACCGCGTTTCCTACGCGAAGTACGGAGGTTATCTCCTCGAAGACCCGGAGACGAAAGAGCATTTCCGGCTGTTATTGGACAAGGACATCGTTGCCGTCGTTACCGGCACATACAAATTAGCGAAGGAGGCATAGATGCCTGCCCACACAGCGGATGAAGTCGCGGCGAAGGCCGTCGAGGAAACAACGGGCAAGGATGAGAAACCCGTAGCGGAAGCAAAGGACAAGGGTAACGGCGCAGACAGGGAAGAAACCGCGCCCGACCAGGTAGAGGTAGACGCCCGCAAAAGCGGGTGGAAGCCGAAAGAGGAGTACACGGGAGATGTCCCGTGGGTGGACGCGAAGACGTGGAACGAACGCGGACCCCTGCTCAAGCGTATCAGCGACCAGTCGAAATATATCAAAGAGATGAAGCGCACCGTGGACGCGATGGCGAAGCACTTCACCAAAAGCGTGGAGGCGGGCGTCAACAAGACCCTCGCGGAACTGCGGGCGCAGAAGAAGGAAGCCATCGAAAGCGGCGATGTCGCCAAGGTGGATTCCATCGACAAGCAGATCGAGCAAACACGAACCGTAAGGGCCGATATTCCCACGGCGCAGGAAGTCGCTCCCGAGGTCGCGGACTGGGTGAAGGAGAATCCATGGTACACGAAAGACCAGGAGTTGCACGACTTCGCGCTTGCCTACAACGATTCGTACTTAAAGCGCAACCCGAACGACCTCGAAGGAAGCCTTGAGGCGACCACGAAGGCGGTCAGGAAAGCCTTCCCCGAGAAATTCGCCAAGGCCGATTCGGGCAAGGACGACGGGGAGCGCAAGAAGGTTCCCGCCGGGAACGTGGAAGGCGGCACCTCGCCCTCTCGGGGCGGAACGAAGTACACCGCGTCCCGCCTTACCAGCGACCAGAAACTCGCGCACGACCAATACATCAAGGCGGGAACATTCAAGAAGGCGGCGGAGGCCGCGAAGATGTCGGAGACGGAATTTTACATGAGACAACTCGAAGAGATCGGCGAGTTGACGAAATGAACGACACCACTCAGAGGAGCGGAAACGATATGAGCGATCAGGTCCAAGAGACTGAGAAACGCGGTCCGGGCAGACCCCCGCAGAATAACCCCAACGCGCAGAGGATGAGGGGCGCGTGGCCGAAGAATCGTCCCGAGCGGATGTCGATGAGCATGAACGGCCCGCTGACCTACAACCCGGAGTTATTGGCACAACTTCGCGCCGAAGGACTGACGCCTCGTCTGGTAAGCGACGATCCC
>JAJZRM010000411.1 GCA_021802685.1 Deltaproteobacteria bacterium
CAGGCTCTTCATCCCCTACTCCCGGGAATGGGCGATGTACCGGATGATCTTGTCGGTATCCCCGGATTCGGACGTCATCAGGGCGCTGTAGAACTCCACCGGGTGATGGGTCTTCAGGTACGCCGTCTGGTACGCCACGAGGGCGTACGCCGCGCTGTGGGACTTGTTGAACCCGTACCCGCCGAACTGCCGGACCAGTTCGAAGATCTCCGCCGCCTTTTTCTCCTGGATCCCCTTGGCCCGCGCCCCCTCGAGGAAATGGGCCTTCTGCTTCTCCATCAGGGCGTCGTCCTTCTTCCCCATCGCCTTCCGGAGCACGTCGGCCTCGCCGAGGGTGAAACCCGCCAGCGCCTTGGCGATTTCCATCACCTGCTCCTGGTAGAGGATGACGCCGTACGTGTCGCTTAGGATCTCCTCCAGCTGCGGCACGGGGTAGACGACCTTCTTCCTCCCGTGCCGGCGTTCCACGAAGTCGTCCGCCATGCCGCTCTGGAGCGGCCCCGGACGGTAGAGAGCCATCATGTCGATGAGGTGGTTGAACCGGTCGGGCTTGAGCCGGAAGATCAGCTCCGTGAACCCGCGGCTCTCGCTCTGGAACACCCCGGCCGTGTCTCCCCGGGAAAGGGTCTCGTACGTTTCCTTGTCGGTCAGCGGAAGGGTGTTCAGGTCGATGGCGATCCCGCGCTGCTCCTTCAGGAGATGAAGGGTGTCGTGGATGGCGGTGAGGGTCCGCAGGCCCAGGAAGTCGAACTTCACGAGGCCCACGCTCTCGACCGGCTTCATCGAGTACTGCGTCGTGATCTCTCCGGTCGTCTGGCGGTACAGGGGGCAATATTCCGTGATCGGCCGGTTCGCGATGACGACCGCGGAAGCGTGGGTCCCCGCGTGGCGGGAGCGGCCTTCGATCTCCCTCGAGTACCGGAAGAGGTCCGCGACCTTCGGGTCGGCGTCGATCATCTCCTGGAGCCGGGGCTCGGCCTTCGGAGCGTTCTCCAGCGTCATTTTCAGGTCCGCGGGGATCAGCTTGGCGATCCGGTCGACTTCCGCGTACGGCATTTCCAGGACCCTGCCCACGTCCCGGACGGCGGCGCGGGGCTTCCAGGTCCCGAAGGTGATGAGCTGGGCGACGTTCTCCCTGCCGTACTTCTCCTGGACGTAGGAGATCACCTCGTCCCGGCGGTCCTTGCAGAAATCGCAGTCGATGTCGGGGAGGCTCACCCGTTCCGGGTTGAGGAACCGCTCGAAGAGCAGCTTGTACGGGATGGGATCCACTTCGGTGATCCGAAGGCAGAAGGCCACCAGGCTCCCCGCGGCGCTCCCGCGCCCCGGACCCACGGGAATCCCCTGCCGCTTGGCGTACTTGATGAAATCGGCCACGATGAGGAAATAGCCGGAGAAACCGGTCTTCTCGATCACGGACAGCTCGTACGCCAGGCGGCGGCGGTACTCCTCCTCCATCTCCCGCGGCATGTCCCCTTCCCGGATCCGCCGTTCCTCCAGCCGCTCCTTGAATCCTTCCATGGCGTCTTTCCGCAGACGGTCGTTGGAGGTCTCGCCCGGAGGCAGGGCGAATTCCGGGATCTTGTTCACCCCGAGCTCGATCTTCACCCGGCACCGCTCCGCGATCAGGAGGGTGTTCGAAAGGGCGTCGGGCGCCGAAACGCCGAAGGCGCGGTCGAAATCCTCGGCGGTCTTCACATAGAACTGGTCGGAACCGAACCGCATCCGGGTGGGGTCGTTGATCGTCTTCCCGGTCTGAAGGCACAGGAGGATCTCCTGGAACCGCGCGTCGCCCGGATTCAGGTAGTGGCAGTCGTTCGTGGCGACCAGGGGGGTTTCCGTGCGGCGGGCGAGGGCGATGAGCCGGGGGTTCATCCGGTCCTGCTCGGGAAGCCCGTTGTCCTGTATCTCGAGGAAGAACCGCCCGCCGGAAAAGATGGACTTGTACTCCTCCAGGACTTCGAGCGCCCTCCCTTCTCCTTCCGTGCCCATCGTGAAGGGGATCTCCCCCTGCAGGCACGCCGAGGTGGCGATCAGTCCTTCCGAGTACCGGCGGAGCAGTTCCTTGTCGACCCGGGGTTTGTAGTAGAACCCCTCCGTGTGCGCCCGGGAGGAGAGCTGGAGGAGGTTTTTATACCCGGTTTCGTTCTCCGCCAGGAGGATCAGGTGGTAGGCGTACTCCCCCGTGGGCGCGACCCGGCGTTCCTCGCGCGAGCCGGGGGCGACGTAGATCTCGGTCCCGATGATCGGGGTTACGCCGCCCCGGATCGCCTCCTCGTAGAATTCGACCGTCCCCATCATCCCGCCGTGGTCCGTGACCGCGACGGCGGGCATGCCCAGTTCCCGGACCCGGCGGATCAGGGGACCGAACTGGATCGTCCCGTCGAGGAGGCTGTACTGGGAATGCAGGTGGAGGTGGACGAACGGTTTCATTCCCACTCGATGGTGCTCGGAGGCTTCGAGGAGATGTCGTACGCGACCCGGTTGATCCCCTTCACCTCGTTGATGATCCGGGACGAGATCCGCTGCAGGACGTCGTACGGAAGGCGGACCCAATCGGCCGTCATGCCGTCCTGGCTGTTGACGGCCCGGACCGCCGCCACGTTTTCGTACGTCCGGAAATCGCCCATCACGCCCACCGTCTTGATCGGCAGCAGCACGGCGAACGACTGCCAGATGGACTCGTACAGGCCCGCCTTCCGGATCTCCTCGATCACGATCTCGTCGGCGTCCCTCAGGATCCTCAGCCGCTCCGCCGTGACGGGGCCGATGATCCGGACCGCCGGCCCCGGACCGGGGAACGGC
>JAJZRM010000412.1 GCA_021802685.1 Deltaproteobacteria bacterium
CTGGAAGGGATAAGCGCCGATGACGGAATATATCGCGCATGTCTCGGAAGATAAATCCCGACTTCATTTGCTCGAAGACCATCTGACGGGTGTCGCCGACTTGGCCTCTGTCATGGCGGCGGAATTCGGCGCCTCGGAATGGGCCTTTCTCGCGGGTCTATGGCACGACCTCGGAAAGTATTCCCACGAATTCCAGTCCATGATTCGATCCTCCATCGGGTCCGATGCAAGTACCGAAACGAAGTCGGGCCGCGTGGATCACTCGACTGCGGGAGGCATTCACGCGGTCGATTGCTTCAAGGAGTTTGGCAGGGTGTTCGCCTATATCATCGCCGGGCACCATGTCGGCTTGCCGGATTGGCTCAGCGAAAGTTCAGGCGGCGGAGGATTGGCGCATCGCCTCGGAAAAAAGGGATTGGTCGAAACCGCCAAGGCCGCAAGGATTCCTCGAGAAATCGTCGACCGTGCACTCCCATCGGAAAAACCACGAAAGAGCAGCACAGACCTGTCGAGGTCGATGTGGATCCGTATGCTTTATTCCTGCGTTGTCGATGCCGATTTCCTCGACACGGAGCGGTTCTTTGATCCGGAGAAAGCGGCCATGCGCGGGGGCCATCACAACCTTCAGGATCTACAGGCATCGTTCGACGAATATATGCGTGGGAAGTCATCGGCGGCTCCCGATACACCGGTCAATAGGGTTCGCGTAAAAGTTCTTCGACGTTGCATCGCGATGGCTTCCCTGCCCCCGGGGGCTTTTTCACTCACGGTTCCTACTGGAGGCGGGAAGACCCTTTCCTCGATGGCATTCGCCCTTCTCCATGCCGTCACCCACAAGAAGAAGAGGATCATCTACGTCATTCCATACACCAGCATCATCGAGCAGACGGCGGATGAATTCCGGAAGGTCTTCGAGGATGCGGTCCTTGAGCACCACAGCAACCTTGATGTGGCGGATCTTTCGAAGGAGACGCCCCGTAACCGCCTTGCGTCCGAGAACTGGGACGCACCGGTTATCGTGACGACGACGGTTCAGTTCTTCGAATCCCTGTTTGCCGCGCGGTCGAGCCGTTGCCGCAAATTGCACAACATCGTTAACAGCGTCGTTATCTTCGATGAAGCCCAGCTGCTTCCGCCGGATTTCCTGGTCCCGATCCTCGAATCGCTCGACGAATTGCGGAAGAATTATGGTGTAACGGTTGTCTTTTGCACGGCGACACAGCCCGCCTTCAATCCTAGAGAAACTTCCGATTTCAAGTTCAAGGGAATGCCCGACATCACAGAGATTATGGAGGACTCGGCGGAACTTCACCGGGAGTTGAAGCGGGTCGAGATCATGATCCCCGCCGATCTGACCGCTCCCTGTACTTGGGAGGAGATCGCGGAGCGTCTTTGCAGACACGAATCGGTGCTGTGCATCGTCAACAGGCGCGACGATGCCCGGACGCTTCGGGGCATGATGCCGGAGGGCACATATCACCTATCGGCGTTGATGTGCGGAGCTCACCGTTCGGAGAAGATTGGAAAGATTCGAAAAGATCTTAAGGCCGGGATACCGACGCGCGTGGTTAGCACACAGCTGGTCGAAGCGGGCGTGGATCTCGATTTTCCCGTCGTATACCGAGCGCTGGCAGGGCTGGACTCGATCGCCCAGGCCGCGGGGAGGTGCAACAGGGAAGGGTTGCTGGAGAAGGGGAAGGTCTATTTGTTTGTTCCTCCCAGCAAGGTTCCTGCCGGCCAGCTGCGTCAGGCGGCGGAGATTGGCCGCCGCCTTCTCGCCTCGGATTCCGTTGACCCGATACACCCGGGGAGGTTCGAGTCGTTCTTCAGGGAGTTCTATTGGCTTCGGGGAGACCGTCTCGATGCGAAGGGTGTTCTGGACGACCTGAGGAATGATCGTGAATTAAGGATCAGTTTTCGAACCGCCGCGACAAAGTTCCATCTGATCGACGAACTGGCGTATCTGCCTGTAATCGTTCGCTATCAGAACGAAGATCTGCTCGGCCTTCTCGCAAGTGGAGATCCGGATCGTTGGTTGTTGAGGAGACTCCAACGGTACGTCGTCAACCTGCCCAGGCGGATGCATACGATCCTGCTCCAAAACGGCGCCATAATCGAAGTAAGGCCAGGACTTTTTGTCCAGATCCACCCCAATTTCTATGACGACGATTACGGCTTCCGTTCTGATGCGTCGATTGTGTACGACCCCGACGATCTGACGATATGAAGCAACAGAAAAGGAGGATCGTATGACCAGATCGGCTCGACGGAGTAGTAAGGTGTGCCTCAAGGTATGGGGGAGGAACGCCTGTTTCACGCGGCCGGAGATGAAGGTCGAGAGAGTCTCCTACGACGTAATGACGCCGTCTGCGGCCCGGGGAATCCTCGAGGCCATTCTTTGGAAGCCGGCGATCCGATGGACGGTCGAGCAGATCGACGTGCTGGAGCCAATTCGGTGGGAGTCCGTCCGCCGCAACGAGGTCGGATGTGTCATGTCGCATCGTGCGGATGGAATATTCGTGGAGGAGGAGAGGCAGCAGCGGGCCGGGTTGTTTCTCCGCGATGTGGCGTACACGGTCCACGCCTGCTTCGAACTGACCGACAAGGCGGGTGGGGAGGATAACGTGATCAAGTTCCAGGAGATGTTCGATCGGCGCGTCTCGAAAGGTCAGGTGTTCCACCGGCCTTATTTCGGGTGCCGGGAATTCGCCGCGGATTTTTCACCAGTGCCTTCCGACGCGTTGCCCGAGCCGATCGCCGAGTCGCGCGATCTCGGG
>JAJZRM010000413.1 GCA_021802685.1 Deltaproteobacteria bacterium
GCGTTGCACGACTTCGTGCGGTGCCCGCTCCCGCAGCCGGGCGAGCATGGCGTGCATATCATGCGACCCGCGCCGGGCATCCATGACTTCATCAGGGCCGCTTGCGATTTGGCGCGGGTGCTTACGTCGGTTCGCGCCCGCCGGCGGGCACGGCCGACAGGATGTCGCCGATCATCCTGTTCAGCTGATTCATGCCGTACGGCTTCCGGATGACTCCGCGGAATCCGTACGCTTTGCAGGAAGACATGACCGGATCGTTGGAATATCCGCTGCAGACGATCGCCCGAACGTGCGGATCGATTTCCAGCAATTTCCCGATCGCTTCCTGGCCGCCCATGCCGCCCGGGACCGTCAGATCCATGAGCACCAGGTCGATCGGGTCTCCGGACGCCATGGCCTGACGATAGATCGAGATCGCTTCCGCCCCGTCCCGCGCTGTCGCTACGTTGTATCCGACCGTCACCAGCATCTCCCGGGCGACGTCCCGGACCGATTCCTCGTCGTCCATCACCAGGATCTTCCCCTTCCCGGAGACGAATCGATCCTCTTCGACGTCGGGCGCCGGCGCTTTCCCCTCGGCGGCGGGAAGGCAAAAGTGGAAGGTCGTGCCGATCCCGGGATCCGACTCGACGGACAGATGACCCTCGTGCCTCTTGACGATGGAATAGGCGGTGGACAGACCAAGGCCGCTTCCTTTCTGTTTTGTCGTGAAATAGGGATCGAAGATCCTCGAGAGGTGATGCCGGGGAATTCCGATTCCATGGTCCATGATCGAAACGGACACGTGGTTCCCCGGCTTCAGCATCGGGTTTCCCTTGTCGATGACCAGGTTCCCGCAGAACACCTGTATGGTCCCGCCTTCCGGCATGGCGTGGGCGGCGTTGATCAGCAGATTGTTCACGACCTGGCTCAGCTGCCCTTGGTCCGCCTCGACGTCCCACAGGTCGTCCGGAAACGAGAATTCGCATTTTACGTTCGAGCCTCTCAGGGCGAAGCCGGCCGACTCCATCGTCAGCTCCTTGATGGAGGTTATCTGTTTGACGGGCGCACCTCCTTTCGAAAACGTCAGCAGCTGCTGGGCCACGTCCTTCGCCCGGAACGCCGCTTTCTCGGATTCCTCCAGCCGTTTGTACGTTTCCCCCTGGCGGTTCGCGTACATCTTGGCCAGAGTGACGTTCCCGATGATCGCCGTCAGAAAATTGTTGATGTCGTGCGCGATGCCCCCCGCCAGGATGCCGATCGAATCCAGTTTCTCGGACCTCGCCATTTCTTCTTCCATTTTTTTCCGGAGAGTGATGTCGCGGCTGATGGACGCGACGGCGATCGGCCGGCAGGTTTGCGGGTCCTTGATGACGAAGGCGTGCACCTCGACGGGAACCGGGAATCCCGTCCGGAGGTGCTTTATGCTGGACTCCCCGTTCCACGCTCCTTTCGATCGCAGCGACTCCAGCATTTCGCGATGCGTCTTGGGGTCCTTTTCCAGCGCGTAGGGGCGCTTCGCCGCGTCCCCCTCCCGGCCGGGATCGTCCATGCCGACCAGCTCCTGGCCGGCCTTGTTCAGGTAGAAGACCTCCCCGTCCAGGGAGGCGATCTCGATCAGGTCGGTGCTGTGATCGACGAGGGAGGCGAAGATCCGCTGCTCTTCCTCGGTTTTCTTCCGCCCGGTGGCGTCCTCGACGATCCCGATCCCGCCGCGGATCGCCCCGTCCGCGCCGCGATACGGGGCGGTGCGCATGGAGGCGGAGATGACCGCCGGGCTCAGCGTCGCATGGTATCGGCCTTCATAAAACCCGTCCCGTCCTTCGAGGGGGGTCCGCAATGCGGGAAGGATCCCCTTGTCCTTCAGCGTGTTCATGTCCAGGCCGATCAAGGAACTCCGCGGGGACCCGAGCGTCTCGCAGAAGCGGTCGTTGCATTCGGTGACGCGGAGACGGTCGTCGTAGAGGAAGATCCCGACGGGCGACCTCTGGAAGAGGATGCGGTACCGCTCCCCGCTTTGACGCGCTTCTTCGAGAAGCCCCTTGTTCTCGAACCTGAGCGCGATGGAGGAAGCGATCATCCGGTGGTGCTTGAGCGAGTAGCCGAGGAGGGTGAACATGTAAAGAATGGAGAGAAACCCGATGGTCCGTTCGATCCCGGTGGCGCTCATGACGAGACGGGCGGCGTAGAGCGACATCATCGGAACGACCCCCGCCAGGGAACCGAATCCCAGGGACGCGTGCGACACCGTGGTGCTCGTCGACAGGCCGACCGCGACGAGAACGAATGCCATCGTAAGCGTCAGGTTGTCCGCCGGGAGCAGGAGGAAGGCGGACAGCCCCCAGACGGTGCCCGAGATCACTGTCAGAAGCAGATACGTCTGTTCCCATTTCGTCCCCGCGAACTGTTCCGGATCCGCTTTGTAGAAACGTCGGTACAGGAACAGCCTGCCGGCGGTAACCGCCGCGACCGGCAGGATCCAGGAAGCGATCCTCCAGGCAGGGACCTGTTCGCGCACCGTATAGGCGAGAACGAGGGCGACGACGACGGATGCCGCCTGCATCGTCGGGATCTGCTCGATGACGAGGCGGAGCTGCTCTCTCCGGATCGTGGCCCGATTCTCCTTGTCCACGCGCGATTACCTCCCGGGGATCCACAGGCTGCTGTACATCATGCCTGATATTGGTCAATATGCAGGAATTATTTATAGAATTCAGTCTGCGCAATATTCTTTGCGTCGATCCGGCGGGAAGTCAAGGAGGTGACGGGAGGGTGACAGGCGCATTTCTACGAGGT
>JAJZRM010000414.1 GCA_021802685.1 Deltaproteobacteria bacterium
ATGTGTTTCCGGAAAGGCACATCCTCTTCACTCCCTTGACGACGTCGTCCGTATCCGCGACCAGCTCCTCCGCTCCGGTGAGCAGGGGAGTCACCCGGGGAGCGGCCTGCTCCGCGGCCTTCCGGAGTTCCTGCGTGGCCTTTTCGGCGTTGGACAACGTCCCCTCCACGCGGTCGAGCAGGACGGGGAGCCTCTTGCTCACGTTGTCGAGCAGGGGGGGGAGACGGCGGTTCACGTTGTCGACCGCCGCGGACAGGTTGTCGAGGAGGGGGCCGACCCGCCCGACATTGTCGGTCGCCGCCAGGAGCAGTCCGTCCGCGCGGCGGCGGGTCTCCTCCAGGTTCGCGGTGAGCCGTTGGACGTTCGAAAGGGCCGTCTTGACGTCGCCTTGCGGGTCGTTGATGTACGCGACCGTCTGCCGGACCTCCGCCAGGACCGTCTTGACCGAGTCGGATATCTCCAGCGCGATATCGTTCAACCCCTTTTCCTCCTCGAAGGGGATGAAGTCGTCGTTTGCAAGGGCGGGAAGTTCCGCCGAGCCGACGGAGATCTTGATGACGCTGTCGCCGACCAGTCCTTCCTTGAAAAGCGTGGCGGTCGAGTCCGTCCGGATCCACTTGGAGTACTTCCGGTCGATCTTCATCCGGACGACCATCATCGCCTGTTCGTCGAGGGAGAGTTCCCGTATCCTCCCGATCCGGAAACCCGAGAGTTTGACGGGCAATCCCTTCTGGAGGCCGGTGCCGGTCGCCGTCCGGAACCGGATGTGATACCTCTCGGCGAACAGGTCGTTCTCGCTTCCGATGTACACGAACAGCGCGACGACCGCCGCCACGGCGCCGATGGCGAACGCGCCGACGACCGCCTCCAGGCGCCTGAACCTGGGATCCTGGTCCATCTTCATTCGAATCGCCCCTTGGTCAGATGGACGACGGCCGCCGGCGCGTCGCCCGAGATCGATCCGGCGCGGGAGGTCACGCAGATCGTGACCCTGCCCGGCTTCTCCTTGTGGAAGGCGAATGCCGTCCGCAGGAAGAGGTCCCGCTCCTCCCCGTGGAGGCCGTCCACAAGGCGGTCGTAGACGACCACGTCCGGGTCCATCGCGATCGCCCGCGCGAAACCCACCACCCGGCGCTGGAACGTGGAGAGGCGGCCCGGAAGATCGAAAAGGTCCCCCTTCCACCCGAACCGCCGGAGGGAGGCGGCCGCCCGTTCCCCGATCTCCGGTCCGCTTCCCGCGGAGTGGTACAGGAGGGGAAGGGTGACGTTCTCGAAGACCTTGAGGTTCGAGATCAGCCCTCCGCCGGGATGGACGACCCCCATCCGGGAGCGGATCCCGCCGAGCGCGTCCCGGGAAAGGGTGCCGAGCTCCTTTCCCAGGACGATGATCTTGCCCCCCTGGAGCCGGGCAATCCCCGTGCATGCCTTCACGAAGAAAGCGCATTCGTCCTCCCCCCGGGTAACGATCTCCGAGACGGATCCCGCTTCGAACGAGTGATTCGCGCCGGAGAGGAGCGGTTCCAGGGTCGCGTCGATGAAGCGAACGGGCGCCTCCATGGTCAGGAGAGGACCGTCGCGGTGACGACGGCGTCGTGCAGGAAGACGAGCAGCAGGCTCCGCATGACGCCCTTCGTGGCCGCCTGGGGGACCTGCGTGAAGCTTCCTTCCACGGAGAGCCCCTGGCGGCAGCACACGGCCGCGATGAGGAGGCCGAAGGTGAAGCTCTTGAACACCGAGACGCCGATTTCGCGCAGCGTGAGAAAGGGGACGATCCCCTGGTTGTACTGTTCGAGCGGGATCCCCCACGCCAGGGAGGCGGCGAGAAATCCTCCCGCCACGGCGACGACCTCGGCGTACATCGTGAGGACCACGACGGCCGTCGCGGCTCCCAGGATCCGCGGCATGATGAGGTAGCGGGCGGGCGGTATCCCCAGCGTTTCGAGGACGTCGATCTCCCCGCCGAGCTTCATCGTCGCCAGCTCGGTGGCGATGGCGGTCCCGCTCCGCGCGATCACGATCACGGCCGTAAGGAGAGGCCCGAGTTCCCGGACCACGATCCAGACGAGGATTTTCCCCGTGAGCGGTGCGCTTCCCGCTCCCGCGAAGCTGACGATCTGCGTGAGGATGAGGATCCCGATCAGGAGGAAGAGGGCCACGATGATGCCGGCCGCCTCGACGCCGGTGAAGTAGACCTGCTTCAGGTACACCCGGGAAACCGGCCGAAAACCGCGGCGGGCGAATCCCACGGACTCGCGGAACGCCTGGACGACGAGGAGGGAGATATCCCCCAGGAAGATCAGGGCCTGTGTCGCCGCGCGCCCCGTCGCCGCCAGCACCGGGGATCTCCCCTCAGCCTGCGGAAAGGCCGAAGAACGCCTTCAGTTTCACCAGGAACGCGTCCTTCATGGAGCCGGGCCGCTGGAGTTCCGCCGTTTTCCTTCTTTCGATGTTCGATTCTTCCCGTCTCGCCAGGATGGCGCTCAAGCGTTCCAGCAGGTGCGGGTTCGCGCGGATCACCGGCTCGATGTCCTCCTTCGAGATTTCGACCAGGCGGACTTCGCCCGCGGCGGTCACGGTGGCCTTCCGCCTCTCCCCGGTGAGGAGCGACATCTCCCCGAAGATTTCCCCCTCGCTCAGCGTCCCGACGGGGGCGTCGTCGATGTGGACGTCCAGGGAACCCCGCCGGACGATGAAGAGCGATTCCCCCTCGTCGTTCTGGCGCACCACCACTTCGCCGGTCGCGAAGACCCGGACCCGGACCCGCTAGATC
>JAJZRM010000415.1 GCA_021802685.1 Deltaproteobacteria bacterium
ATACCGGCCGATGCCACGCAATGGTCCGTGCGTTCGATGGCCAAAGCCCAAGGGGTCGGCAAATCCACGGTGCAACGGATATGGGACGCGCACGGTCTTCAACCCCATCGGGTCGAGACATTCAAGTTGTCCAGGGACAAGCGGTTTGTCGAGAAACTGACGGACGTGGTGGGGGTGTACCTGAATCCGCCGGACAAGGCGGTGGTGCTGTGCGTGGACGAGAAGAGCCAAGTTCAGGCGTTGGACCGGACGCAACCCGGCTTGCCGATGAAGAAGGGGCGCTGCCAAACCATGACCCATGACTACAAGCGCAACGGCACCACGTGCCTGTTCGCGGCGTTGAACGTGCTGGAAGGGAAGGTCATCGGTTCCTGTTATCCGAGACATCGGAACATCGAATTCAGGAAGTTCCTGCGGCAGATCGACGGCACCGTGCCCGCGGAGTTGGCCATCCACATGATTCTGGACAACTACGGAACGCACAACCATCCCAGGGTCAAAGCGTGGCTGGAAAAGCATCCTCGTTTTCACCTTCATTTCACCCCGACCAGTTCGTCCTGGCTGAACCTGGTGGAGAGATGGTTCGGAGAGATCACGCGAAAGCGCATCCGTCGCGGAGTTTTCCGCAGTGTCCCGGAACTCATTGCCACAATCGAAGATTTCATCCGCGTCAACAACGAGAATCCCAAACCGTTCGTCTGGACGAAAAAGGCCGATGCCATCCTGGAAAAGGTCGCTCATTGTAAAGCCGTCTTCGGGACACCACACTAGTATATGCGATTCCTTTTCCCGTTCCGGCGTCCGTGAGGGATACTATCTTTGTGCGACAAGACGACGGACCATCCCATGGCCGACAGGAGGGACTTTGTCTCGTAAATCGCTGATTGCGGCGGCAATCCTCGCCGCCGCGCTCGTTGCCGGATGTTCGCGGCAATCGACGCATCATCTTGGGGAGTGGGACGCCCAACTGTTCAACGTGGGCGCCCCTCCCATCGGGGGTGGAACATTCCTGTTCTCGGCGGACGGGAAAGTGAAGGCGCACTGGGGGGCGTCCGCCGGTTCGGTGGACTGGGAAGGAGATTACGCCATCGACTACGCCAAGGATCCCATCCGGCTCGAAATCCGGTGGAAGGCCAAGCCGCCCGTGAACCTCCACGGCTCCGTCCGGTTTTTCGGACAGGAAACGAACAAGATGCAGTACCTCTTTGCCGTGGCCACCGAACCTTTGCCCACCGACTTCAATCATCCGAAAAGTTTCTACTGGCTGAAAAAGAGGGAGAAAAAATAAAGGGAACCGCACTGAAGCGATTCCCCCTTGGTTTTCTGGTAGGCGGAACAGGACTCGAACCTGCGACCCTCGCCTTGCAAGGGCGATAACTTCAGGTTTCCCTCTTTTTACCGCTTCATCCCATAATCACCCTATAACCGACATGGATAAAGGCTTGGCGGGTATTTCTTCTTATCTTGACTTACCGCGTTTTCCTTGATAGGTGTGATAAAGGATGTGATAAACGGGAACCATGCCTTAAGGGAGGAT
Source organism: Deltaproteobacteria bacterium (assembly GCA_021802685.1). Lineage (GTDB taxonomy): Bacteria > Desulfobacterota > Deferrimicrobia > Deferrimicrobiales > Deferrimicrobiaceae > UBA2219. Next base: position 1,538 of record JAJZRM010000415.1, read on the forward strand.
GCCATGACGGGAGGCGCGGGATTCGAGAAAACGAAGTATCCCGGGGTGCTCGTCCGGACTGCGGAAGACGGTGAGGAGCAGTTTTACATCCGCTACCGGAACCCGGAGGGGAAGCAGCTATTCGAGAAGGCCGTCATCCCCCGCGTCACCATGACGGCGGCGAAGGCTGCCGGGCTCCGGGCGGCTCGGGCCGAAGGAAAGGCCCCCTCCAATCGGGAGCGGCGCGAGCAAGAGCGGGCGGCGAAGGCCGCCGAGGCCGGACAGTGGACGATCGAGAAGCTGTGGAACGAGTACGTCAAGCAGCGGTACGGCGGGAAGGCCGACCTCTCGGACAAGTCCTACTACAAGACGCATCTGAAGGATCTTTTCGGCAGCAAGGAACCGCATGAACTCGTTCCGCTCGACGTGGACCGGCTGCGCGTGCGGCTCCTGAAGACGCTCTCCCCCGGCACCGTGGCGAAGGTCCTGGGGCTGCTCCGCCGTCTGGTCAATTTCGGAGAGAAGAAGCGACTCGCCCCGGGACCCGGTTTCAAGATTGCCCTTCCCCGCGTGAACAACACGAAGACCGAATTCCTGACGGATGAGCAGATGTCCCGCTACATAAAGGTCTGCCGGGAGTGGTCGGATCCCCAGGCGGGGAACTTCCAGCTGCTCGAACTCTTCACCGGCCTACGCCGGGCCGAGGCGCGGAACTTGTTGTGGCAGGACATCGACTTGGAACGCGGCTTCCTGACGATCCGCAACCCGAAGGGTGGGATTGACCAGAAGATCCCCCTGTCGAGCGCGGCGAAGGCCCTCCTCGAGGCGCATCCAAGAAGCGAAAAGAGCCCATACGTCTTCGCCGGAGAGAAAGGCGGCGCCCGCGGGTTCAAACAAGTCGCCGATGCTTCCCGGGACATCCGGAAGGCGGCGGGCCTCCCCGATACATTCCGACCGAATCACGGGCTCCGCCATTCCTTCGCTTCACACCTGGCGAGCTCCGGCGAAGTGGACCTCTACACGATCCAGCGGCTCCTGACGCACAAGTCACCGATGATGACGCAGCGATACGCACACCTGAGGGACGAGGCGCTGAAACGCGGAGCCGACGTCATGGCCCGAATCACCGAGGAGGCCGAGGCAAGGTCGAAGAAGGCCGGAGGGGGAAACGGATGACCCTACCTGCCGAACGGATCGAGTCCCGCATCCTGACCATCCGCGGTCATCGCGTCCTGCTGGATACCGACCTCGC
>JAJZRM010000416.1 GCA_021802685.1 Deltaproteobacteria bacterium
TTATCTGACACCCGAATTCATGGCGAATGAGCCGGGTTTGGGACCATCTCCTGATTACCAGACGTGCCAGCAGCAGAACGGCAATCCGGCCACGGGCGCAGCGTGCGGAAATACGCACTCTGCCAAGCTTATCCCCGGGACGAAATTCATCTGGGTCACCGACGAGTATTTCATCTGCCCGTATGGCCATGGGCGCGTCGTCGATGCCTCCGATCCGTACAACATGAAGCTCATCTCGCACTTTTTACTACCCGAGAACACCGACTGCACCAAAACATACACACGGCGGACGCCCTCGACACACCTCGGAAATATGCGGGACGGTATCCTCCATCTCGCGTGGTACGGCGCCGGTGTGCGGGCAATCGACTTAAGGGACCCGTACCATCCCAAATTCAAGGGATTTTTCACTTACAATGACACGGGTGGAGGTGCGGAAACCTACGATGTCATCTTCGGGCCCAAGGATGGGTTCATGTACGCGTCCGACAGCTTTGAAGGAGTCCGCGTGTTGAAGTACAAAGGCAAATGAAAAGTCTTGAGATAACAGTGTTTTAAAATATAACGTCAGGCGGTCGCCGATAAGGACGGAGCCGTGGGCTTCGTCCTTATCGGTATCAACAGATGATCCATTTTCCGCGGCAAGAAAGCCTCCGGTCCATCATCGAGGAAAAGACGTTTCGTGATTTCTGAGAGAGGTTACTTCAAGAAAATTCCTCGGCGCAACGCGAAGTAGGCGGATGCAAGAAACACGGCCGCTCCCAAGTACTGGGCGGGGGTCAGCCCCGCGTAACGCACATCGGCCAGGCGCAGGAAATCCAAAAGGAAACGCACTGGAACATATAGGAACAGGAAAGCGGTCAGGAAGAAACCGGGCTTACGCGGTTTCCGGTCCAATAAGAGGAATACGGGCACAATGACCAGCGCCGTGTACAGGAATTCGTACCACCCAAGGTCGTTGAAGGCCAGCTGCTTCAGTTGCTCCATGTCCGGCAGTTCCGCCAAACGATCCGCAGCCCCGTAGAAGTAGCGAATGTAGGTGCGAGACGCGTGGGTTGCGAGACTCACTCCCAGCGGAAACGTCGTGACCGTGCCCGGATGGTCGTGTGCCAAAGTGCACCCCAGCCGCCCGATCGCCCATGAAAATGGGAAAACGTACGCAATCGAGTCCAAGTACCTCAAGCGGTGGTCTGTGTCTACACGTTTCCCCTCCACCCGGAAAAAGAGCCAGAGACCGAACACGCCGCCGACGATCCCGCCGAACGAGCTGAGGTTCTCCCAAAATTTCAGGAGGATCAGTGGATCCTTCAGGACCTCCCTTGGGAAATAGGCGAGGACGGAGTACAGATGGGCGACGGCAAAGCCGGCGAGGAATACATACACGAGGAGGTCGTTGCAGACCGCGGGATCAAGGCCGATCCTGCGGCACCGCGCGATTGCCATCCTCCAACCGACAATCACCGCGAGGGCGACCAGCGTACCGAACGCGTGAAGCGTGATCGGCCCGAAAAGGTGAATCTCCGGCTGGGGGAAATATGGGACCATGCAATCGATTTAACACCCTGCCGGAAATGGGAACAACCGATCAGTTCTTCTTCTTGAAAAATTCAGGAAAGTAGTCGAACACAGTCGGGTAATATTTTCGTACAAGGCGATCGTATGCTCCCTCTTTCTTTAACTGCGCGAAGAAGTCGTTGAATGCCTTCCTCAATTTCGGGGCATCCTTCCGGAACGCGACGGCGATTTCCTGTTTCCCTGATATCGGTCCCATTACCTTGATCTTCCCCGGCCACTTTTCCATGGCGATGAGCGCATCGGGCGCATACAGGAGAGACATGTCCGCCTTCTTGTCGATCAGTGCGCTTGCCAGTTCATCCGGGTACCCCACCAGGGGCCGGACGTTCGCTCCGTTTTTTTCCAGATCGAAAAGGGCAGGGTCAAGACCGGAATTCTCGATACAGAGGATGGAGCGTCCCCGGAGCGTATTCCTCAATCTACGGATGTCGTCCGTCAGGTCGCCGCTGGGCCGGATCGGCTGGACAGGGAAATCTACGCAGGCGACAACCCAGACCTGCGTTGGGAAGATCGGGTCGGAAAAAGCGACTGCCGGATCCCTTCCGGAGGGAAGGACCATCCCGCCGGCAATGAGGTCCCCTCGCGTATTGTTATCCGTGATGTCACCGATGGCCCTATACCAGTTCGAGAGGACGAATTCATAGCGCACGTCGAGAAACTTGGCGAAGCGCTGCACCAATTCCACGGCCAGGCCGTCACCGATGCGCCGTTCGATTTCCTCCCCGTCATCGGGGATCTCGGGAACCGCCGTCACGAAGTTCGCATATGTAATGCCGATGTGCCTAAGGACGCCTGTTGCTCGTACTTCCTCCAGATCCCTTGCTCCCGCAGGAGCTACATGGAGGCAAAGCGACGCGACCAAGAGGATCACCGCCGCGGCGATGACGCAAGGTCCGGGTATCCATCCGGAAGGGCCGGGTATGAAAACCGGCCCTTCTGGATTTTGCCGTTGCCTGCCGTGCAGAGGCACCGGATCAGTGAGGATGGTGTTTATCGTATTTGAAAACCCACAATCCGCCACCGACGCGGTCCGACACGTAGGCAATACCCCTGTAATCGAGATCGACATCGTTTGCCTGGTGAACGATCGGTTGCCCTGTCGAGATCGGGAAAGACAACGGGGCGGCATCGGGGACCACGTAGCCTACTTCCTTCAGATTGTACGGATCCGAAATGTCGACAACCCTCATCC
>JAJZRM010000417.1 GCA_021802685.1 Deltaproteobacteria bacterium
AAGGCGGTGAACCGGAGCGACTCCCTGGCCCCCAGGCAGAGGTACCCCCGCGGGGCGAGGCTCTCGAGCAGCAGCCGGTGCACCTTGTTCGCGAGCGAGTTGTTGAAGTAGATCATGACGTTGCGGCAGAGAATAACGTGGAACTCGTTGAAGGAGGCGTCGGTGGCGAGGTTGTGCTGGGACCAGACGATGTTTTTCTTGAGGTCCCCCTTGAGGATCACGTGGTCGTACCGGGCGGTGTAATACTCCGAGAAGGTCCCGGCGCCCCCGGCCTTCTGATAATTGGCCGTGTACTCCTTCATCCTCTCCGCCGGGAAGATGCCGGCCCGGGCCTGTTCGAGGAGGGCCCCGCTGATGTCCGTTGCGTAGAGACGGCACTTCTCCAACAGGCCTTCCTCCTGGAGGAGGATCGCCATGGAGTAGACCTCCTCGCCGGTGGCGCACCCCACGTGCCAGAACCGCAGGAACGGCAGGTTCCGGAGCTGCGGGACCGCATTTTTCCGGAAGGACAGGTACAACTCCGGATCGCGGAACATGGAGGTGACGCTGATGGAGACCGTGTTCAGGAAACGTTCCATGCAATGCGGGTCGTGGAGGATCTTCGCCTGCAGACCGGAGACGCTCCGAACCTTTTCGTCCGCGACGCATTTGGAAATCCGCCGCCGGAGGGAGGCGGGGGCGTAATCGCGGAAGTCGTACCCGTAGCGTCGGTGGATCCCTTCGAGAAGAAGGGAGACCTCGATCTCGCGCAACGTCTTTTTTTCGCCGGGGTCCAATCCCGCCCTACCGGTACAACCAGACCCGGAGCAGCGACAGGAGCTGCTCGGTGTTGATCGGCTTGGCGATGTAATCCGACGCTCCCGCTTCGATGCACTTCTCCCGGTCCCCCTTCATCGCCTTGGCCGTCAGGGCGATGATGGGGAGGATCTTGAACTGGGGGATTTTCCGGATGGCGCGGGTCGCCTCGTAGCCGTCCATTTCCGGCATCATCACGTCCATCAGCACCGCATGGACCTCGGGGTGCTTCTTCAGCGTCTCGATGGCCGCCTTGCCGTTCTCCGCGGAAAGGACCTTGACTTTGTACCGCTCCAGGAGGGAGGTGAGGGCGAAGATGTTGCGCACGTCGTCGTCCACGATCAGAATATTCTTCCCGGCCAGGGCCGTCTCCGGCTGGTACAGCTTCTCGATCATCTTCCGTTTCTCCTCCGGCATCGCGGACGTCATCCGGTGCAGGAAGAGGGCCGTCTCGTCCAGGAGCCGCTCGGGGGAGCGGACGTCCTTGACGACGATGGACCGTGTGAGTTTGTCCAGCCGCCCCCGGTCCGCCGCGGTCAAATCCTTCCCCGTGTAGATGATCACCGGCAGGTCGCGGACCTCCTTCTCTTCGCGGATCCGCTCGATGACGTCGATGCCGGAGATGCCGGGGAGCATCAGGTCCAGGACCATGCAGTCGAAATGGGCCGATTTCAGGGTCTCCAGGGCTTCCTCTCCGCTTCCCGCGGTGGTGATTTCGACGTCGCCGTTGCCGATGAGATCGACGATGCTTTTCCGCTCGGCCTCGTTGTCCTCCACCACCAGCAGTCTCTTCGGCCGCCCCCGGTATTCGGCGATCGCACCGAGCACCTCATCGAGGGACGTTCTGCTGACCGGCTTCATGAGGAACTCGACGGCGCCGCGCTGGAGGCCGCGCGCGCGCTCCTCCTCCACGGTGATGATGTGCACCGGGATGTGGCGCGTCCCGGCATTCGCCTTGAGCCGGTCGAGGATCGTCCATCCGTCGATGTCCGGCAGGTTGATGTCCAGCGTGATCGCCTCGGGCTGGAGCTCCGCGGCGAGGGAAAGCGCCGTCTCGCCCCGGAGGGCCACAACCCCCTTGAACCCCTTTTCCCGCGCCTTGGTCAGAAGCGTTTTCGCGAACTTGACGTCGTCCTCCACGATCAGGAGGACCCGGTCGCCGGGCTGAAGGTTCCCCAGGTCGTCCGGCACCTGCGTCTGGACGGCTCTCTTTCCCCCCGTGTTCTCCGGAGCGGGCGGAACGGGGATCGGGCGGGGTTCGGCGGGCGCCGCATGCGCCGACGATCCCGTGGTCCTCGTACCGGGGACCGGCGGGGGGGGTTCGCGGAGGGCCCTCTCGGGAGACGTGTAGCGCACCGGCAGGTAGAGGGTGAAGGCGCTTCCCTCTCCCGGTGTGCTGACCAACGTGATTTCCCCGCCGAGCATGGCGGCGATCTCGCGGCTGATGGCGAGGCCGAGCCCCGTGCCGCCGTATCGACGGGAGGTCGAGCCGTCGGCCTGCTGGAACGCCTCGAAGACGATCCTCTGTTTCTCCGGCGCGATGCCGATGCCGGTGTCGGCCACCGAGAAGGCGATGACCTGCTTCGCCCGGCCGAGGACGTTGTGATCGAAGCTCCAGCCGCGGGTCGCCGGCGCCATGGAAAGGGTGACCTTCCCCCTCTCCGTGAACTTGAAGGCGTTGGAGAGCAGGTTCTTCAGAACCTGCTGGAGGCGCTTGCCGTCGGTGTAGATCGCCGGGGGCAGCCCCGCGCCCGGCAGCACCTCGAAACCGAGCCCCTTGGCGTCGGCGATGTGGCGGAAGTTGCGCTCCACGTTATCGCAAATTTCGTCGAACGACACGTCGGCCGGGTCGAGGGTCACCGTCCCCGACTCGATCTTGGAGAGGTCCAGGATATCGTTGATCAGCGACAGCAGGTCGTTGCCGGAGCTGTGGATGGTGCCGGCGAACTC
>JAJZRM010000014.1 GCA_021802685.1 Deltaproteobacteria bacterium
TGGCGGTCTCCGATGATCAGCTCGCGCTGGCCGCGGCCAATAGGGATCATCGCGTCGATGGCCTTCAGGCCGGTCTGCAGCGGCTCCTTCACGGGCTGCCGCTTGACGATGCCGGGCGCCTTGATCTCGACGCGCCGGAAGTCCTTCGACTCGATCGGCCCGCGGCCGTCCACCGGCTGCCCGAGGGCGTTGACGACGCGGCCGACCATGGCGTCGCCGCAAGGCACCTCGACGATGCGGCCCGTGCGGCGGACGGTGTCCCCTTCCTTGATCACGTGGTCGTCGCCCAGGAGGGCGACTCCGACGTTGTCCTCTTCGAGGTTGAGCACCATTCCGCGGACGTCCCCGGGGAACTCGAGGAGCTCTCCCGCCATCGCTTTTTCGAGGCCGTGGACCCGGGCGATCCCGTCGCCGACGGAGAGGACGACGCCCGTTTCGGCGACATCGATCCGTTTCTCGTACCCCTTGATCTGGCTTTTCAGGATCTCGGTGATCTCTTCCGCGCGGATGCTCATGTCTCGTGCCTCACCCCTTCTGTAGGTTTTCCAGGATCTGGTGGATCTGCGTGCGGACGCTGCCGTCGTACACCGTGGAGCCGACCCGCACGACCATCCCGCCCAGGACGGCGGGATCCACGGATTCCTCGAGCACGACCTTCTTTCCCGTCCGCCGCTCGAGCACCGTGCGGAGAAGGTCTTTCTGCGGAACGGACAACGGCATCGGGACGGTCACTTCGACCCGCTCGATCCCCTCGAACTCCTCGACCATCCGGCGCAACTCGGAAAGGATCGCGGGGAGGACGTCCATCCGCCCCTTGTCGACCAGCAGCGAAAGAAAAGACGCCGTCGTGGGCAGGAAGCCCGCCGGGGAAAGCACCGCTTCGAGGGAAGCCTGCTTGGCCTGCCGGCCGACGTGCGCCGATTCCATCGCGTCCCGCAGTTCGGAGGACTTCTCGAGAACCCGGGCGAACTCCTCGGCCTCGGACAGCACCCGGCGGAGCTGCCCCTCTTCCTTGCCGATGTCGAGCAGCGCGCGGGCGTAACGCCTTGCCAGGCTTCCAGCGATCACCGGACGATCCCCTCGATCTTCTCAAGATTCTCCCGGACCAGCCGTTCCTGGTCTTCCGGGGACAGGGTCTTTCGGACGAGTTCCTCGGCGGCCTTGGCGGAGAGGAGGGAGGCCTCCTGCTGCAGCTCCTGGCGGGCCTTCTTCACCTCCTGCTCGCCGGTGAACTCGGCCTGCGCCCGGATGCGGGCGATCTCGGAGGCGGCCGTATCGCGCATGGCCTGCGCCTCGGCGGCGGCGTCGGATTCCATCTTCGCGTTCATCCGGGCGATCTCGTCCGCGAGCTTTTCGGTCCGCGCCTCGATGGCGTCGAGCTTCCGGGCCGCCTCGGCGCGGGCTGCCGCCGCTTCGTCGATCGACTTGCGCAGCAGGTCGGTGCGTTCCTTCAGGAAGGAAGACACGGGCTTGCGGAGAAAGTACACCAGCACGCCGGCAAGGATGGCGAAGTTGACGGCCTGCTTGGCGATCTCCCCCCAGGGGATCCCCGGCGCTCCGTGCGCGTCTCCCTCCGCGGCGGCGAACGCGGCGGCGGCCAGCAGGGACGCCGCGCCGGGAAGGAGGGCGCTCAGTGCGCGGCGCCTTCTACTAGATGATATCCGGACGGTATTCAAGCGACCCGTCTCCCGAGGACTTTTTCGGCGATTTTCCTGGAAAGCAGGGACACCTCGGCGCGCAGCGCCGCGGCGACGGTTTCCTTCTCGGCGAAGATCCGGCCTTTCAGACCTTCGACCTCCCGGTTGGTCGTCTCGATCACGGCTTCGACCCGTTTCCTCTCGGCGCGGGACGCTTCCTCCATGGCGGCGCGCTTCCGGGCCAGCGCGTCGATGGCGCCCTTTCGGAGCGCTTCATCGTACCGGCGGGACTTCTCGTCCGCCTCGGCCAGCATGCGCCGCGACTCTTCCATCGGCTTGAGGGACAGGTTCTCCCGTTCTTCGAACGTCCGCAGGATCGGTTTGATGAGAAGAACGGATAGGAGGAACGCGAGAACGACCACGATTCCGAGCTGCAGCAGCGCCAGCCAGTTGATTTCCAACGTCTCGAAAATCTTGCCGACAAGTTCCATGGAACTTCGCACTCCTCCAAGAGCGGAATGGTCAACGGCGGGTTTTCAAGAGTGAAAGTGAAACGGAAGATTGGTACCACGGCCGCAAAGCCAGTGTCAAGGGATTCTTCCCCGCCCCGTTCCGCCGCCGGGGAGGCAGCGCGCTGAAACGAAAAGGGCGCCAGGGGGTTCCCCGGCGCCCTTTTTCGGAAAAGCGTGCCGCTCTGAAAGTTACTTCTTCGCGGGTTCTGCGGCCGGCGCGGCGGGTGCGGCCGGCGCCATGTTGTCCGCAGGCGCCATCGGCGCCGCTGCGGGAGGCGGCGGAGGCGGCGGAGGCGCCTCTTCCTTCTTCGCGCAGGCGGAGAGGCCGATCGTCGCGGCCAGCATCAGCACGAAAAACGTTGCCAGATACTTGCGCATGGGTCCATGCTCCTTTCCCTCGGAATTTATCCGTTTTTGCGGATAAGTCATTGGTAGTGTATACGGCGAAATATAGCACAAGCGATTCCCGCTGCAATATATTTTTTCGGTACCTCGAAAAAACACCGCGTAAATCGCCGGATCACCGGAAACCGAGGGTTTTTGCGTCATCTTCCGCCGAAAAGCACGTTCTGCAGGCGGTCAAGTTCCTCGGTGGAAAAGTAGAAAACCTCGATGCGTCCCTTCCTGGAAGTCCCCCGGAGGCGCACCCGCGTTCCTCCCCGCCGGGACAGGTCCTCCTCCATCGCTTTTAGATGAACGTTTCCCTGGATCGTTTTCCCCGCGGGCCTTTTTTTCCCCGGCGCCTGGCACATCCGCTCGGTCTCCCGCACGGAAAGTCCGCGCCGCCGCACCGCCTCGAAGATCGGGATCACGTGCTCCGGGGGCGCGGACAGAAGGGCGCGCGCATGTCCGGCGGAGAGGCTGCCGTCCACCACCGCCTGGCGGACGGCGGCCGGGAGCTTGAGAAGCCGAACGGTATTGGCCACCGTTGCGCGGTCTTTTCCGACGCGTTCGGCGACCTGCTCCTGGGAGAGGGAGAAATCCCGTTGGAGCCGGTGGTACCCCTCCGCGAGCTCGATGGCGTTCAGGTCCGCCCGCTGGACGTTTTCCACCAGGGCGACTTCGAGGGCCTCCCGGTCCGTGAGCTTGCGGACCAGCGCCGGAATCAGGCTGAGCCCCGCGCTTTCCGCGGCGCGGAACCGCCGTTCGCCCGCCACCAGCTCGTATCCGTCCGGCGTGGGCCGCACCAGGATCGGCTGCAGCACCCCTTTCTCCCGGACCGATGCCGTCAGTTCGGAAAGCGCCTCCGGGGGGAAGGTCTTCCGGGGCTGCAAGCTCCCCGCGCGGATCCGTTCCAGCGGGATCTGGAGGATACCGGCGTCCGCCCCGTCCGCCGGCGGTGCGGAGGGGGTAAGCAGGGCGGACAGCCCGCGGCCGAGCACTTTCTTCTTCACGGGGTCGCCTTTTCGTTCCATCGGCTCACCACCTCCCGGGCCAGTTCCAGGTAACTTTGCGCCCCCCGGGAAGAAACGGCGTAGAGAAGGGCCGGTTTCCCGTAAGAGGGCGACTCGGACAAACGGACATTTCGTGGTATAACTGTTTGAAAAACAAGAGTTTTTAGCATTCCCCGCGCTTCCTCCGCCACCTGGTGGGCCAGGTTGTTCCGGGGATCGAACATCGTCAAGACCACCCCTTCGACCCGCAGGGCGCTGTTCATCCCGCCACGGATCCGGTCGATCGTTCGGAACAGGCTGGAAATTCCTTCGAGTGCGTAATATTCGCACTGGAGCGGCACGATCACCGAATCCGCCGCGCACAGGGCGTTGACGGTGAGCAACCCCAGCGAGGGCGGGCAATCGATGACGACGACCTCGTACTCCCGCGCCACCGTGGAGAGCGCTTCGGCGAGGCGGCGCTCCCGGCGTTCCATCGTCACCAGCTCGATCTCCGCGCCGATCAGGTCGAACGAGGCGGGAAGAAGGGACAAAAACGGCAGCTCGGTCGCGCGGACCGCCTCCGCCGCCGCGACCTCCCCCATCAGGACACGGTACACGTTCCGCTCCGTGTCCCCTCCCGGGGGCCCCCCCATGCCGGAAGTGGCGTTGGCCTGCGGATCGAGATCGACCAGGAGGGTTTTCTTCTCCATGACGGAGAGGGACGCGGCCAGGTTGACCGCCGTCGTCGTTTTCCCGACGCCCCCCTTCTGGTTGGCGATCGTCAGAATACGGGCCACGTGAACCGTCCCCCCGAATTCGTTCTTCATAACTTATAAGTGAAAACGCAACGGTATCTTGTACCACGCCGGACGCGGGTACAGAAAGGGGAAACCGATCGGTTCACGCATCGAGAGGGACCATCTCGACGATCTCCCGATCCCCCATCCCCCCGGGGAGGCGGAACCGCTCGATCCGGGTCACCTTGGCGGGGACCTCCCCGCTCCCTCCCCTGCCGGTTTCCCCGCCGGGCCCCATCATGAACAGCATCCGCCCGCCTTCGGCCAGGTACGGCGCAAGGAGGGGGACGATCTCGCCGGGGGGCGCCGTGGCCCGGGTGACGATGTCGTCGAACCGCCCGATCGGCAACTTCTCCCGCTCCGAGATCCGCCCCTGGACGACCTTCACGTTGTTCAGCCGCAGTATGGAGCGGACGCGGGAAAGAAAAGCGCACTTTTTCGCGGACGCTTCCAGCAAAACGATGCGGGTTCCGGGAAGGTAAAGCGCCAAGGGGATCCCCGGGTACCCCGCTCCGGATCCGAAATCCAGGAGGCGGCCGGGGAACGGGGCGAACCGAAGCAGCTCCAGGGAATCGACGACATGTTTCACGGCGACTTCCACGGGATCGACGATCGCGGTCAGCCGGATGGACCGGTTCCAGCGGAGCATCTCCCCGGCATGGACTGCCAGCCCCTCGATCGCCTCATCCGGGGTGGCGATGCCCGCCTCCCGCAGGAACTCCCGCAGCACGCCCGCATCGGGTCCCGCCGCGGGTCCCCTCTTCCCCGGACCCGTCATCCCGGAGGTTCCACGTGGAACATTTCTATAAACCCCTTGTAAAACAACCTGTTAACGATATCACCCCGCGGATTCCCCACGGGAATCGGTCGTCGGGGGACCGTCCTCACCCCGCTTCAGCAGGACCAGAAGCAGGGCGATCGCCGCCGGGGTCACACCGGGAATCCGTTGCGCCTGCCCGAGAGAGGCGGGCCGCACCCTTTCCAGCAGATCGCGAACCTCGGCGGACAGGCCGCGGACCGTACCGAAGGGGAAACCGGGAGGAAACAGCATCCCCTCGTATTTCTTGAGTTTCTTTGCTTCCTCCTCCTGCCGGCGGATGTAGCCGTCGTACTTGATGGACAGTTCCGCCTGCTCCAGCACCTCCGTGGACGCCGGCCGCAGCGCCGGGTCCGATGCAAGGAGCATCGCCCCGGTCACTTCCGGCCTGCGGAGCGCCTCCGCGTACGTCGTTCCGGGCCGCAGCGGAGATCCCCCGGCCGTCTCCACCGCCCGGATCAACGGGTGGCCCGCCGCCAGCCGGGTCTCTTCCAGGTTTTTCCGGAACGCCTCGATCCCCTCCCGCTTCGCCAGGACCTTCCGGAACCGCTCCTCCGGGAGAAGGCCGACCCGGTACCCCGTTTCGGACAGCCGCAGGTCGGCGTTGTCCTCCCGCAGCAGAAGGCGGTACTCCGCCCGGGAAGTAAACATGCGGTACGGCTCCCGGGCCCCCTTCGTCGTCAGGTCGTCGATCAACACCCCGATGTAGGCGTCCGCCCGGGAAAGCACCATCGGCGGCTCCCCCCGGACGCGCCGGGCCGCGTTGATCCCCGCGACGATCCCTTGCGCCGCCGCCTCTTCGTACCCGCTCGTTCCGTTGATCTGCCCCGCATGGAAGAGGTTCTTCACCAGTTTCGTTTCCAGCGAGGGGTGCAGCTGCACCGGATCGACGAAATCGTACTCGATGGCGTACCCCGGGCGCACGATCTCCACGTTTTCGAGGCCGGGGATGGTCCGCAGCATCTTCACCTGGATGTCGTACGGAAGGCTCGTGGAAACCCCGTTGGGGTAATATTCCGAGGTTTTCAGCCCCTCGGGCTCCAGGAACACCTGGTGCCGCTCCTTCCCCGAAAAGCGGACGACCTTGTCCTCGATGGAGGGGCAGTACCGCGGGCCGACCCCCCGGATGATGCCGGAATACAGGGGCGAACGGGACAACCCGGAACGGATCGCCTCGTGGGTGCCTTCGTTGGTGTACGTCAGGTAGCACGGAAGCCGGGGGCGTCGGATCTCCTTGGTATCAAAGGAGAATGGGACCGGACGCTCGTCCCCTTCCTGGCGGACCGTCTTCGAGAAATCGATGGTCTTGGCGTCGAGCCGCGGCGTGGTGCCGGTTTTCAGCCGCCCCACGGAGAAACCCAGCCGCCGCAGGGAATCCGAAAGATGCATCGCGGGAAAATCCCCCGCCCTTCCCGCCGGGTAATTCACCAGCCCCACGTGGATCAGCCCTTTCAGGAACGTCCCGGTGCACAGGATCACCGTTTTCCCCCGGTACCGCACGTCGAGATGGGTGTCGACGCCCGCGACCGACCCCCCGTCCGTCACGACCGCGTCCACGATGGCCTGTTTCACGTCCAGGCCGAAAACGGCCTCCAACGCCTTCTTCAGCCGAAGGCGATAGAGCTGCTTGTCGGCCTGGGCTCTCGAGGAGCGGACCGCCGGCCCCTTGCTCGTGTTCAGCTGCCGGAACTGGATCCCCGTCGCGTCGATGTTCCGGGCCATCTCCCCGCCCAGGGCGTCGATCTCGCGGACGAGATGCCCCTTGGCCAACCCTCCGATCGCCGGATTGCACGACATCAGGCCGATGGCGTCGGCGTTGATGGTGAGCAGGAGGGTGGAGCAGCCCATCCGGGCGGCGGCGAGGGCCGCCTCGCAACCGGCATGTCCGCCCCCGACCACGATGACGTCGTACTCCTTTGGGTATTCGTACGGCGATCCGCTCATCCCGCTTCCTTAGCGTTCCACGTGGAACATTTTAATATCACTTTTACTTTCCATTACTTACCTATACAGAACCGGCTGAAGACGGCGTCCAGTACCTCTTCCGGCGCCACCTCGCCCAACAGCTCCGCCAAGGCGACCGACGCCTCCCGGACATCCGCGGCCGGGAACTCCAGCGGCAGCCCCGCCGACGCCGATTCCTTCGCGCGGGCAAGCGACGAGAGCGCCTTCTCCACCGCGAGGCGGTGCCGCTCCCGCGTCAGGGGGGCCTGGGCCTGGATGGCCCCTTCCCCGGGCGCCAGCTCCCGGGCGACGGCCGCCGCGAGCGCCTCCATCCCTTCCCCCGTCTTCGCGGAGACTCGGACGACTCCCCTTCCCTTCTCCCCGGCGAACTCCTGCCCCGTCGTCCTTGCCGGCAGGTCGGATTTGTTCACGACCACCAGGTGGGGGCGCCCCGCGACATCCCGGTACGCCTCCAGGTCGCCCTCCCCCGCCATCCGGCCGCCGTCCAGGACGAACAGGACCAGGTCGGCCTGGGCGATCACGTCGCGGCTGCGCCGCACCCCTTCGCGCTCCACGGGGTCCCCGGTCTCCCGCAGCCCCGCCGTATCGATCAGCAGCACGGGGATCCCCGCCACGGAAACTTCCGCATGCAGGTAGTCCCGCGTCGTCCCCGGGGTCTCGTCGACGATGGCCCGCTCTTCCCCCGCCAGGCGGTTCAGCAAACGGGACTTCCCCACGTTCGCCACGCCGGCGATCGCCACCGTCGCCCCGTCCCGGAACCGGTGTCCCGCTTCATAGGTGCGGAGGAGCGCATCGAGGCCGTGCATTAATTCAGATACCCGTTCTTTGAGTTGAACGGGGTTCCCTTCCTGCACGTCGTCCTCGTCCCCGAAATCGATGGCCGCCTCCAACGCGGTGAGGAGCGACAGGAGCCGCTCCCGGAGCGGGATGACCGCCCGCCCGATCCCCCCCCGCATCTGGCGCAGCGCGGAAGCCGCCGCGCTTTCCGTCCGGGCGGCGATCAGGTCGGCGAGCCCTTCCGCCTGCGTGAGGTCCATCTTCCCGTGCAGGAACGCCCGGCGCGAATATTCCCCCGGCTCGGCCGGAACGGCGCCGGCGTCGCACGCCGCCCGTACGACCGCGTTCACGACGGCCGGATTCCCGTGGAGGTGGAGCTCCAGCACGTCTTCGCCCGTGAAACTGTGCGGCGCGGGGAAGCAGGCGACCAACGCGTTGTCTAGGATTTCCCCGCCGGCATTGCGGATCTCGGATCGCCGCAAGGTCCTCGGAGGAACGCCGGCAGGGGAGAAGGGGAGGAGCATCGAGCCGACGGCGAAGGCCCGCGGCCCGGAAAGGCGGACAATGGAAACCGCGCCCGTCCCCCCCGGCGTGGCGGGGGATACGATCGTCTCGTCTTCTCGCCGATGAACGTCAGCGGGCAGGGGCACCCCCGGATGTTCGGCGGAGACCTCTCCGCTGTTTTACGCCTTCGCCGCCTTTGCGGCCTCGGCCTGCCGGTTATACATCACCTGCTGCCCGATGCTGAGGAGGTTGTTCACCAGCCAGTAAACGACCAGCCCGGTCGGGAAGCTCCAGAACATGAAGGTGAAAACGACCGGCATGAGAAGCATCATCTTCGCCTGGGTCGGATCCATCCCCGCCGACGGGGTCATTTTCTGCTGGACGAACATCGAAACGCCCATGAGCAGCGGCAGCAGCCGGATCGGCAGAGTGAACCCGGCGAGGTGGATGTCCCACAAATATTCCGGCGCGGACAGGTCGTTGATCCACAGGAAAAACGGCGCGTGCCGCAGTTCGATGGTGACCAGAAGCCCCTTGTAGAGGGCGATGAACACCGGGATCTGCGCCAGCATGGGCAGGCAGCCGGAGAGGGGATTGATCTTGTACGTCTTGTACAGGTTCATCGTCTCCTGGTTGATCCGCGCCGTGTCGCCCTTGTACTTCTCCTTCAGCTTGTTCAGCACGGGAGCGAGTTCCTGCATCTTCCGCATGGAGACCATCGACTTCTGGGTGAGAGGGTAGAAGAGGATCTTTATGAGGATGGTGAGCAGGATGATGTCGATCCCGTAGTTTCCCGTGACGCGGTTGCTCGCCTTCATCAGGAACACCAGGGGTTTGGCGACGACGGCGAACCAGCCGTAGTCGATCAGTTCTTCCAGGCCCTTCCCGGCCGATTCCAGCAAGTTGGACCGCTTGGGGCCGGCGAACACCTTGACGGCGCTGCGGACCGTGTCGCCCGCCTGGAGCGTCGCCGCCGTGTCGGCCATCGACAGGAGCACCCCGTTCTCGCCCAGCAGTTTCGCGCGTTCCACGGTCCATTCCCGTTCGGGGATCGCGATCCAGGTGAAATATTTCGAATCCGCGGAAGCCCACCGGACCGGCACCCTCTCGACCTTCCCCTTCGAAATATCGCTCAAGCTGTACCGGTTGAGGTTCCCCTTGGGGGTGTCGGTCACCAGGCCGTGAAAGGTGTAAGAGTCGCCGGCCAGCTCTCCCAGGAACACCTGGGTCAGCTCGAGGCCCGGACGGATGGATACCGGTTCCTTCGATCCGTTGGCCGCCTGGATGCGCGCCTCGAAATCGTACCGGCCGCCGTGAAATACGTATTCCCGCGTCACCCGCACCCCTGTGGCGGACTCCCAGGTGAGCAGGATATTCTTCGATTCCCCCTCCTTGACCGTTACGACGCCGGGGGCCGCGGACGCGAATACCGTGGGGATGGGGAAGGGGGGCCGGTTCTCTTCCGTGTAAAGCGAAAAGGGAAGCGGCTGGATCGACTTCGACCCGACGATGTCCAGCGGTCTCCCCCCCGGACCGGAAATGTCCTTGTACTCCTTCAGGAGGAACGACGAAATCCCTCCACCCGCGGTGGAGATCGTCGCAGTGTACAAAGGCGTGGCCACCTCGATCGCGCGTTCCGCGGCCGATACCCCCGGAGCGAGCCCCCCGGTCCGGGTTACGGCCGTCGCCGGGGCGGGCGGGGGCGCCTTCGCTTCCGTCGCCGGCGGGGCGGGGACCGCCGCGTTGTCACGCCCCGCCGGCGGCCCGGCCGGGGGTGGGGGAGCGGGCATGAAATACTGGTAACCGACCAGAACGGCGATCGATAGAAGGATCGCCGCCATCATCCTTTTTTCCATGGGGACCTCATTCCGAAAAGTTGGATCCGGCGCGGCTCGTCCACGCCGCCCGGGTGGAAGGGGTGGCACTTGAAAATCCGCCGGATCCCGTCCAAACACCCCAGGACCGCTCCGTTCATGCGGACCGACCCGATCATATACTCGGAGCAGCTGGGGTGGAACCTGCAGCATTCACCGATGTACGGGGAGACCGCCGACTGGTACAGCCTCAGGAAACCGATGAGGATTCGTCGTGGCGACATGACACGTTTCCTTTGTTCGCGCCCCACCGCCGGCGGAGGGCGGGGAGCAGCTCGGCGCACACATCTCCCAACCCGGCGGCCTCGGGGGGTTTGCGGACGACGATGGCCGTGCGGGTCCCTGCCGGGAAGTCGCACTTGTTCAACCGGTAGAATTCCCGGAGAAGGCGCTTCACGCGGTTGCGGACCACCGCGCCCCCCGCGCGTTTTCCCGCGGACACGCCGACCTGCCGTCTTTCTCCGCCCAACGCGTCCCGGTACACCGTATAATGCGCCGTGGTGACGCGCTCCCCCTTTCGGACCACTTCCCGGAATTCCCGGTCGGTGCGAAGCCGTTCTTCGGCGGGGAAACGGTGCGGACGTTCCCGGCGGGAGGCGGTCACTTCTTTCCGGCGACCGTCACGCTCAAGCGCTTGCGGCCTTTGGCGCGGCGGCGCGCAAGGACTTTCCGGCCCGCGGCGGTCGACATGCGCTCGCGGAAACCGTGGGTTCTTTTCCGCCGCAGGTTGTGCGGCTGATATGTACGCTTCATGGGGCCCCGCTCCTTCCGTAAACGCAACTCTCTTAACCGTTGGGAAATGTGTAATATATTTCTTTCTTGAACGCCGTGTCAACCGGTATTACCGTAATTTCGGCCCCCGGGGGACCCCATGCCCGATCGGAAAACCTCTCGATTCGACCTGCGGCGGTTGCTCCGTTTCTCCCTCCTGTCGGAGGAAGAAGGTCCGGGCCCCGTTCCGGCGACCGAGAGCGAAGTGCTGTTCGAGCTGACCGGCGAGAATCCCGGAAACCACCTCTTCGGACGGTACGACGCCGCGCAGGTCCGCGAGCTCATGGAACGCGCGGGGATGTTCCGCAGGCTGGCGGAGACCGGGTTCCGCGATCCGCTCCTTGTCCTTTCGTGCGCGGACCCTTCCGAACAGCGGATCTGCGTCTACGCGGGGGAAGAGAAACGGGACCGCTTACTGCTGGAGATCCGGCTTCAGCTGATGAATTTCCACCCCCGGCAGCCGATCGGCCCGTTCACCGAGGAATCCTCCTTCCGGATGCTCGTGCTGCTGTGGCTCGTCCTTTCCAACCCGGACGGGGAATTCACCCTGGAACGCCCGCGGCTCCCGGGGCAGCATCGGCCGGGCCTGGGCATCCTCAACGAAGCGCTGTCCCTGCTCTCCTCGTTCTCCCGGGAACTCGCCATCGACGGCACCCTCGACGTGCCGGAGCATTACCACACCGCCCTTTTCTACTCCCGGATGTTCCGTTACCTCGATCCCGCGGCGGAAGGGAGGTTCCAGGCGATCGCGCGGGACCTCGCCGGGGTGCCGTTGGCGCTGGCCTCCGACGCGATCCGAAGAGGGTGCCTCTTCGACCGCTCGACCGGATCGCCGTTGCCGTGGAACGCGTCGGAACAGGTGATGTCCGCCGCCGGTCCGTTGCACCGGTTCCTGCGCTCCCGGGAGTACCGGGAGGCGCGGGATCGGGCAAAAGCAGCTCTTCGCGTGATTGTCAACTGGGATCTTTACCGCGAGAAGATCGCCGCGCGCGAGACATGAAAAAAATCTCCTTGATTCTTTTTTTTCGCGTGTGGTACCCTCCTTCCCTCACCACGATCCCCAGCGCCTGCCGGGAGGCGAAAATACATCGGACCAATTCAGGGCGATATCACGGGGGATTACCGGCCGAAACAAGCTTTAAGTTATCAAATTCAAAAACCTTTTTAGGTTATCCACAGGTGTGGACAAACATGTTGGCAACTTTTCCCCTTCACACACCCTTAACAGCCCATAAATGAACCATTTTCCGATCATTCCCCCCGCAAAACGCCGCCCGGAGGGGCCTGGCACGACATGACCTTGAAAGGGTGGGAAAAGGTCCTCGCCCAGCTGAAGGGCGCGGTCAGCGAGCAGGTTTTCGAGACCTGGCTGCGGCCCCTGCGGTTCGTCGCCCGCGAAGGGCAGGTCCTGTTCATCGCCACCCCGCACAAGTTCTTCAAGCAGTGGATCGAGGACAACCACATCGCCCAGATCGAGGAAATCGCCCGCAAGGAGCTGGGGGAGGAGGTTTCCATCGACATCGTGGTGGGAGGGGAGGAGGAACCCCTTCCTCCGCCGGTCACCCCGCCGCAATTCCTCCAGCCTTCCGAGGAGTCCCCGGCCCGGAGCCGCGGGGCGCACACGGCGCTGAACAGCCGGTACACATTCGAGCGGTTCGTCATCGGCACGGGAAACCAGTTCGCCCACGCCGCCTGCGCCGCGGTATCGAACGACCCCGGCAACAGCTACAACCCGCTGTTCATCTACGGCGGCGTCGGGCTCGGAAAGACACACCTCCTGCACGCCATCGGGAACGATGCGTTGATCCGGCATCCCCGCCTGCGGGTGTGCTACATCCCGGCGGAGAAGTTCACCAACGAGCTGATCCATTCGATCCGGACGAACCGGATGCAGGATTTCAAGGAACGGTACCGCAACGCGGACATCCTTCTTGTGGACGACGTCCAGTTCATCGCCGGGAAGACGCGGACGCAGGAGGAGTTCTTCCACACTTTCAACGACCTGTACTCCTCCCGAAAACAGATCGTGGTGACCAGCGACAAGTTTCCGAAGGAGATCCCCGATCTCGAGGAGCGGATCCAGTCCCGGTTCGAGTGGGGACTCGTCGCCGACATCCAGGCGCCCGACATCGAGACGCGGGTGGCGATCGTCAACCGCAAGGCGGAAGCCGAGAACATCCAGCTGCCGGAAGACGTGGCGTTGTACCTCGCGTCCGTGGTCAAGAGCAATGTCCGGGAGCTGGAAGGATACCTCATCCGCATCGGCGCCCACGCGTCGCTGATGAACAAGGAGATCAACCTCGACCTTGCGAAATCGTTCCTCTCCGCCTTCAGCGGCGCGGGCAGGGACATCTCGCCGGACAATATCGTCAAGATCGTGGCGGAGCATTACGGCGTGAAGGTCTCCGAACTGCGTTCCGACCGGAAGCACAAGCTGGTCGCCGTTCCCCGCCAGGTCGCCATGTACCTCATGCGGGAGATGACGCGCAGCTCCTTCCCCGACATCGGGCACCGGTTCGGCGGACGCGATCACACCACGGTGATGTACGCCGTAAAAAAAATTGAGAAGAAACTGGCGGAGGATGTATCTTTAAGAAACACGGTGGATGCCCTCCGAAAGAAAATCGAGGGATAACCTTGTGGAGAAAGGGAAGGGGTCCTTGCCATCCACAGACCGCGGCTCCGGAATCCGGTATTCATCGACCTGTTCTTCATCCCGCCGTTCCCCGTCCGGCGCGCCCGCGCGGTGGAACTCCACAGTTTCCACACCCCCTACTGCCACTACTGACGTTCAAATATTTAAAAAGAAGAAGAGGACAACATGAACTTCTCCGTGGACAGGGACCAGTTGGTCGATGTGCTCACCGGCATCCAGGGGGTTGCGGAGCGCAGGCACACGATGCCCGTTCTCTCCCACGCGTTGATGACGGTGTCGGGGGAAACCTTGACGGTCGTGTCGTCCGACCTGGAGATCGTGATCCGTTGTCTGCAGCCGGTAACGGCGGGGGAGCCGGGTTCCATCGCCCTGCCCGCCCGGAAGCTCCTCGACATCGCTAAGGTGCTTCCGAAGGAAACGCCCGTGAAGTTGACGGTGAAGGAAGGGAACTACGTGGAGATCTCCTCCGGGCGGTCCCATTTCCGCCTGGCGGGGTTGCCCGCGCAGGAGTTCCCCGAAATGCCGGAAAAACCCGCCGGGAAGCCGGTGTCCATCGACGGGGACCTGTTCCGCCGGCTTGCTGAAGCCGTGGTGTCGTTTGCGTCGTCCGACGAGACGCGGTACAACCTCGCCGGGGTTTTGATGGAGCGGACGGAGCCGAAGGAGGGCGCCTTTCTTCGGATGGTGGCCACCGACGGGCATCGGCTCGCGATGGCGGAAGGGGAAGCGGGGGACATCGGCGACCTGTTCGCATCCCGGAAAGTCCTCGTGCCGAAGAAAGGAGTCCAGGAAATCCGCAAACTCGCGGAGAGCGGCCCGGGGTCGATCGAACTTTCCGCATCCGACAAGTTCCTGTTCGCCGCGAAGGGGGACACGGAAGTCTGGGTCCGCCTGCTGGACGCCGATTTCCCGGATTACCGGCAGGTCATCCCGAGGGAGAACCCGCTGAAGGCGACGGTGAACCGGGACGCTTTCGCGGAGGTGTTGCGGCGCGTGGGAGTCATGGCGCCGGACAAGGTCCACAGCGTGAAACTGTCGTTCTCGGGTCAGCAGCTCGAAATCTCATCGACCAGCCCGGACCAGGGGGAAGCGCAGGACCTTCTCGAGGCGGAATACGACGGTCCGGCGATGAAAATCGGTTTCAACGGAAGGTACCTTCAGGACGCGGTATCCGGAATATCCGAGGAAAAAGTGGTGCTGCAGATGAAGGACGAGGTCTCCCAGGTGATCCTGCGGCCGGAGAAAGACACCGCATACCTTGCGATCGTGATGCCGATGAGGATCTTCTAGATATTACTTTTTAATTATTTTCAATAAGTTATCTTTTTATTCCGGGGGGTCCCGCCCTCCGGAATTCTTCCCGTTTCCACCCATGAAATAGTATAATTTATAGGATTATCCACTAGGGAGC
>JAJZRM010000015.1 GCA_021802685.1 Deltaproteobacteria bacterium
ATCCCGCCATAGGGAGGTGCGCATTTGGAGCAGCTCAAGGAAACCCCCTTGTTCGGCCGGCATCTGGAACGCAACGCCCTCATGGCCCCCTTCGGCGGCTGGAACATGCCGATCCAGTACGAAGGGATCCTCGCCGAGCACCGCTGGTGCCGGGAAAAAGCCGCCCTCTTCGACGTGTGCCACATGGGAGAGTTCTTCTACCGGGGCGATTTCGCCGCGGGCGGTCTCGAAAACGTCTTCACGTTCTCCGTCGCCTCCATCCCGAAGGGGAAATCGCGGTACGGCTTCCTCCTCAATGAGCAGGGAGGGGTGATCGACGACCTCATCGTCTTCCGCCTGGCCGAGGACGGAGCGATGATCGTGGTCAATGCCGCGACCGCCGACAACGACTTCGCCGTCATCCGCTCCCGCCTGAAAGGCGGCGCGGATTTCGTCGACGGGTCCGCCGAAACGGGCAAGCTGGATCCCCAGGGGCCGCTGGCCCGGGAGGTCGTGACCGGCCTGCTCGGCCCGGAAATCGCCTCCATCCCGTATTTCCGCTTCATCACCATGGACATCCTTGGAGTCAAGGCCATCGTGAGCCGCACCGGGTACACCGGAGAAATGGGATACGAGATCTTCCTGCCCGCGGACCGGACGGCGGAACTGTGGGACATTTTGCTGAAGGACCCCCGCGTCAAGCCGGCGGGCCTGGGCGCCCGGGATCTCCTCCGCCTGGAGATGGGATACAGCCTCTACGGAAACGACATCGACGAAACGATCACCCCGCTGGAGGCGGGCCTGGAGGCGTTCGTCGACTTCGGCAAGGAGTTCATCGGCAAGGACGCCCTGCTGAGGCAGCGGGAAGCGGGCCGAAAACGTTCCAAGGTGGCGTTCCGGGTCGGCTCCCGCCGCTCTCCCCGGCATCATCACGGGATCTGGAGCGGCGACCGGCGGGTGGGCGTGACCACCAGCGGCGGCTTCTCCCCCATGCTCGGGTGCGGCATCGGCCTCGGCCTGGTCTCGCCGGAAGCCGCGGCGGCGGGGACGGAACTCACCGTCCGGCACGAAAACGTCAGCATGCAGGCGACGGTCTGCGGATTGCCGTTTTACCAGGGCGGATCGGTCCGCAAGTAGCGGCGAACCGCTCCTCCATCCCCTTCACAGGAGAAGCGACATGTCCAAGATGTACTACACCAAGGAACATGAATGGGTGAAGGTCGAAGGGAACGTCGCCACCGTGGGAATCAGCGCCTATGCGGCCAATCATCTGGGAGACATCACCTTCGTGGAGCTTCCGGCGAAGGGGAAAACCGTGAAGCAGTTCGAGGTCCTCTGCGCCATCGAATCCGTCAAGGCGGCCAGCGACATCTACGCCCCGGTTTCCGGCACGGTGGTTTCCGTCAACGAGGAGTTGAACGGCCGGCCCGAAATCGTAAACGAATCCCCGGAGGACGCGGCCTGGATGGCCACCCTGCGGATTACCGATCCTTCCGAAGTGGGGAACCTGATGGACCCGGATCAGTACGACGAGTATCAGAAGGAGCTTTGAAATGAGCTTCACTCCCCATACCCAGGAAGAGATCCGGGAAATGCTCGCCGCCATCGGCGTCGGGGGCATCGGCGACCTGTTCCGTCCCATCCCGCCGGAGCTGCGGGCGAAATCGTTCGATCTTCCCCCCGGGATGTCGGAATTCGAAATGCTCGACCGGTTGCGCGGCCTGGCGGCGAAAAACGGCCGCGTCGTTCCGTTCGTCGGCGGCGGCTGCTACGACCACCTGATCCCCGCGGCGGTCGACCACCTGGCCGGCCGCGCCGAGTTCTACACCGCCTATACCCCGTACCAGCCCGAATGCTCCCAGGGGACCCTGCAGGCCCTCTTCGAGTACCAGACCGCGATCTGCCGCCTGACCGGGTTGGGGGCCACCAACGCCTCCCTTTACGACGGCGGCACGGCCCTGGCCGAGGCCGCCATGATGGCCTTGCGGATCACCGGCCGCCGGCGGATCCTGCTGGACGGCGCGGTCAACCCCTTCTACCGCGCGATTGTCAAGACCTACCTCGCCAACCTGGGGGTGGAAGCCGTGGACCTGGCGCCGGTCGACGGGGCGCTCGACGAGCGGCGGCTGGCTAAGGAACTCGACTCCCGCTGCGCCGCTGTGCTGGTGCAGAACCCGACCTTCTTCGGCCGGGTGGCCGATTACGGCGGCCTTTCGGCCCAAGCGCACGCCGCCGGCGCGCTGCTGGTGTCGGTCGTGTACCCGGTATCGCTCGGGCTTCTCAAACCTCCCGGGGACATGGGCGTGGACATCGCCGTGGGCGACGGCCAGTCCCTCGGAAACCCGCTGTCGTTCGGCGGACCGGCCTTCGGGTTTCTCGCCGCAAGAAAGGAATACATCCGGAACATCCCCGGGCGGATCGTGGGCGAAACCGTCGACCGCGAAGGGAGGCGGGGGTTCGTCCTGACGCTCCAGGCCCGCGAACAGCACATCAAGCGCCACAAGGCGACCTCCAATATCTGCAGCAACCAGAGCCTTTGCGCCTTGCGCGGCCTGATCTTCCTGGCCTGCCTGGGGAAGAAAGGGCTGGTGGAGCTGGCGGCGCGAAACCGCGATAAGGCGGAATACGCCAAGGGCGCGCTGGCCGCGGTCCGGAGGGTCGCCATCCCCTCCGGCGCCCCGACTTTCAACGAATTCACCGTCCGTCTCCCCCGGCGGGCCGACGACGTGGTCGTCTCCCTGCTGGCGCGGGGCATCGCCGCCGGCGTACCTCTGGGCCGGTACTACCCCGGTTTGGAAAACGACCTTCTGGTGACGGTGACCGAGAAACGGTCCAAGGCCGAAATCGACGGGCTGGCACGGGAACTGGAGGCCGCGCTATGGAGCTGATCTTCGAAAAATCGGCAAGGGACCGCCAGGGCGTACGGCTTCCCGCCGGCGACGTGCCCGCGGCCGCGCCGCTGCCGGGGGAATTCCTCCGCGCCGGGCCCGCGGCGCTTCCCGAACTGTCCGAGCTCGACGTGGTGCGGCATTTCACCCTGTTGTCCCGCCGCAACGTCGGCGTGGACACCACCTTCTACCCGCTCGGATCGTGCACCATGAAGTACAACGGAAAGGCGATGGAGGACGCGGCGAAGCTGTTCGCCCCGTTCCATCCGATGACCGCGCTGCTGCCGGGAGGCGAAACGTTTTCCCAGGGAACGCTGGAGATGCTCCATCAACTGGGCAGGCAGCTCGAGGAGATCACCGGGATGGATGCGGTTTCCTGCCAGCCGATGGCCGGAGCGCACGGCGAAATGACCGGCATCATGCTGATCGCCGCCTATCACAAGGCGAAGGGACACCGGAAGCGGTACGTCGTCGTCCCCGACTCTTCCCGTGGGACCAACCCCGCTTCCGCCGCCATGGTCGGCTACGAGATCGTCACCATCCCCACCGCTCCCTACGGGGACATGGACCTGGACGCCTTCAAGGCCGCGCTCAACGACGAGGTCGCGGCGGTGATGCTGACCTGCCCCAACACGCTCGGCCTCTTCAACCCGCACATCAAGGAGATCTGCGACTTGGCGCACGGGGTTGGCGCCCTGGTGTACTACGACGGCGCCAACCTGAACGCCATCCTCGGCCAGCTGCGTCCGGGCGACGTGGGGTTCGACGTGGTCCACGTCAACCTGCACAAGACCTTCGGAACGCCGCACGGCAGCGGCGGTCCCGGCGCAGGCCCGGTCGGCGTGAAGAAGGCTCTCATCCCCTTCCTGCCGCTGCCGAGAATTCTCCGGGAGGAGAACGGCCGCTTCACGCTGTTGACCGACCATCCCGAGAGCATCGGGCGGACCGCCAACTTCTTCGGCAACTTCGGGGTGATCGCCAGGGCGTACGCCTATATCCTTATGCTGGGGCGGGAGGGATTGATCGAGGTCAGCGAACGCGCGGTGCTGAACGCCAACTACGTGATGAGCCGGTTGAAGGACCTCTACGACCTCCCGTACGACCAGACCTGCATGCACGAATGCGTTTTTTCGGCCGGCCGCCAGATGCTGCACGACGTCCATGCCATCGATATCGCCAAGTTCCTGATCGACAAAGGGTTCCACCCCCCCACCGTCTACTTTCCCATGATCGTGAAAGAGGCGATCATGATCGAGCCGACGGAGACCGAAAACAAGGAGACGCTTGACGCGTTCATCGGCGCCATGCGCGAGGCGGCCGAGCTGGCGGTGAAGGACCCCGGGGCGCTCAAGCGGGCGCCGGTGACGACCCCGATCTCGCGGCTCGACGAGACCAAGGCCGCCCGGGAACAGAAGGTCTGCATCTCCTGATGCCGGGCCGGACCTGGCGCTTCGTCGACACCGGCTCCCTGGACGGAGCCTCCAACATGACGATCGACGAGGCGCTGCTGGACACGTTCGACCCCGCCGCGTCCGACCCGGTGTTCCGGCTCTACGGCTGGGCGCCCCCCGCCCTGTCGATCGGACGCTTCCAGAACGCCGCAACCGTTCTCGACCTGGACCGGTGCCGGTCGGAGCGGGTCCCCGTGGTGCGGCGGATCACCGGCGGAGGGGTCATCTACCATGCCGAGGAGTTGACCTACGCCCTCGTCTGCGCTCCCCGCCACCTCCCCGAAGAGACGGCCGTGAAGGATTCGTACCGGTGCCTGAACGGCTTCCTGCTGGCGTTCTACCGGTCGTTGGGGCTCCCCGCGGCATATGCCGAGGATTCCGTGGCGGACGGGTCGGAACTGGGCGAACGTACGCCTTTCTGTTTCGCGGGCCGGGAGCGGTTCGACATCCTGGTCGGAGGGCGGAAGATCGGGGGCAACGCCCAGCGCCGGGTGAGGAATGCCGTCTTCCAGCACGGTTCCATCCCGGTCGAGGACCGGGTGGCGAGGGGGATCGGATTTCTGCGGGAAAGGCCGCCCGGCATGGACGGCTCGGTCGCCAGCCTCTCGACGATGGGAGTGGTTCTTCCGGAGGACGAATTGAAGCGCCGGCTGGCCTCGGCCTTCGAAGGGGCGTTCGGGGCCGCACTGATCCCGTCGGAGCTGACTGCCGCGGAGAAAGACCGGGCGGCGGCCCGACGGCATCAACCCCCGAGGTAGGCTTTCTTGACCTGAGGATCGGCGAGGAGCGCTCCGGATCCGCCTTCCAGCACGATCCCGCCGTTTTCCAGCACGTACCCGCGTCCGGCGAACTGGAGCGCCATCCGGGCGTTCTGCTCGACGACCAGGATCGTGGTCCCTTCCTTGTTGATTTCCGTAAGCGAGTCGAACACGCTCCTCATCAGCAGGGGAGCCAGCCCCATGGACGGCTCGTCGAGAAGCATGATCTTCCTGCCGCTCATGAACGCCCGCCCGACGGCCAGCATCTGCTGCTCTCCGCCGCTCATGGTGCCGGCCTTCTGGCTCTCCCTTTCCTTAAGGCGGGGGAAGATCGAAAAGACCCGCTCCAGGTCGGCCGCGATCCTCTCCGGGTCCCGCCGAGCGAAAGTGGCCAGCCGGAGGTTCTCCATGACCGTCAGGTTGTCGAAAAGACGCCTCCCCTCGGGAACATGGGAGATCCCCAGCTCGCTCACCACCTTGTCGGCGGAATACCCGAGCAGGTCCTTTCCCATGAACGTCATCTTCGTCCCGGCTTCCGCGGGGACGAGGCGGGAGATCGCCCGCAGGGTGGTGCTTTTCCCGGCTCCGTTGGCGCCGATGATGCAAACGATCTCCCCTTCCTCGATGCCGAAGGAGATGCCGTGGAGGGCCTTGATATTGTCGTAGGAGACCTGGAGGTTTTCCACGGAAAGAAGCATCAGCCCACGTTCTCCTTCCCCAGGTAGGCGTCGATCACCTTGGGGTCGTTCTGGATCTCTTCGGGCGTGCCCTCGGCGATAAGCTCGCCGAAGTTCACGGTTTGGATCTTGTGGCAAAGTTCCATGACCACCTTCAGGCGGTGCTCGATCAGGAGGATCGCCAGCCCGAAGTCCTTGTGGACCTTGCGGACGATTTCCATGATCTGGACCAGCTCTTCCGGGTTCATCCCCGCGGTGGGCTCGTCCAGCAGAAGGATTCTCGGCTCCGTCGCAAGCGCCCGCGCCATCTCGACCCTTCTCTGGGCGCCGTACGGCAGGTTCAGGACCACTTGGTCGGCGAGGTGGCGGATGCCCATCATTTCCAGCAGCCCGTACGATCTCTCCGCGATCTCGGCCTCTTCCCTTTTCCGTTTCGGGGTGCCGAAGAAGGCCCCCGCCAACCCGTACCGGATCTTCGAGTACCGGGCCATCTTCACGTGCTCGAGGACGGTCATGTGCCTCCACAGGAGCAGGTTCTGGAAGGTCCGGCTGATTCCCATGGAGGCGATCCGGTGGGCCGGAAGGCCGTTGATCCTGGTGCCGTTGAGCATCACTTCCCCTTCCGTGGGAACGTAGATGCCGGTGAGCAGGTTGAAGATGGTGGTCTTGCCCGCCCCGTTCGGTCCGATCAGCCCCCGGATCTGCCCCGGTTCGAGGTCGAGGCTGTAGTTCTGGACGGCACGCAAGCCGCCGAAGTCGTGGGACATGTTCCGGACTTCGAGGATCGGCATGTCACCGCTCCCCGTCCGGCCCCTGCTTCGGCCGAAGGAGGGTTGCGACTTCCAGGTCCTTGAAGGCGATCAGCCCCGTGGGACGGTAGATCATGACCAGGATGAGCAGGAGCGGGATGATGATCCACTTGAAGATCTCGAGGGGGCGCAGGGCTTCGCCGAGGAGGCTGATGCTCACGGCCCCGACGATGGATCCGTAGACCGAATTGAGCCCCCCGAAGTACACCATGGCCAGGACCTCGGCGAGGTTCTGGATGCCGAAGGTCCCGGGGTTGACGTATCTCAGCACGTGGGCGAACAGCCCGCCCGCGACCCCCGCCCAGAAGGCGGCGAAAAGAAACGCCACGATCTTGGTGCGCCTCGTGTCGACCGTCATGGCCTCGGCCGCCATCTCGTTGTCGCGCACGGCGTTCATGGCCTTCCCGACCGTGGAGCGCACGAAATTGTTTATGCTCCAAACGCAGAGGACGGCCCATGAAAACACCGTGGGGAGCCCGGCCAGGTCAGGCTGCCCGCTCATCCCCCTCGGGCCGCGGACGAACTCGAAGTTCTCGATCAGGCTCTTCACGATGAACAGGAACGCCAGGGAGATGATGGCGAGGTAATCCCCTCTCGTGCGGAAAGAGGGGATCGCGACGAACAGGGCCCCGAAGGCGGCAAGGAGCCCTCCCGCGACGAGGTCGATCGGGAAGAGGAAGGGACCCGTTTCCCCCGGAAGGAGGGCGATACCGAAATAGTTCCCGTCGACGAACAGCCCGACGGTGACCACCGAGGCGCAGTACGCGCCCAGCGCCATGAACCCCGGGTGGGAGCAGGAGAATTCGCCCATGTACCCGTTGATGACGTTCAGGCTCAACGTGAGCATGATGGCGATCATGGTGAGCTTGAGCACGAGGGAGCGGTAGTCGCTGACGTCCGCCCAGAAATGCAGGGCGGCGTATAGCAACCCCAGGTGGACGGCAACCGGGACCGCGACCGGAAGCTTCATGAGGCCGCCGGCAAGGCGGTTCGTCAGGAAGGCGGTCGACAAGGCGACGGCGGCGATCGGCAACAAGTAGATCAGCACCGTGTAAAGGACCGCGTTCGGGATCAGGAGCGGTTTCTTCAGCATGATGTCTATGCCGAACAGGGCGGGGATCTTGGGCAATCCCACCGCCAGCGCCAGGGGGGTTCCGACGAACCGCTCCAGGACGACCGCCGCCAGGGCGCCCGACAACCAGCCCAGGAGAGGGACCCGCGAGCAGCGGGCCCGGAACGTCCGGGAGATCGGAGCCGGCGGGGGCAAGGCGTCAGAGCCTCAGCCGCGCGCTGTAAGGCTCCCCGAAAAAGCCGTGGGGCCGGAACGTCAGGATCAGAAGGATGATGGAATAGGCGATCAGGTCGCGCAGCGTCGACGGGAAGATCATCGCCACGAAGATTTCGGTGAATCCCAGCAGGAAGCCCGCGAGGGTGGCTCCCAGGATGGACCCCCTCCCGCCCAGTATCGCCGCCACGAATGCCTTCCACCCGAACAGGACCCCCATGTACGGGTCGAGCACGGGGTAGGCGATGCCGAAGAGGATCCCGGCGGCGGCGGCCAGGGCCGAGCCGATCCCGAACGTGAGGGCGATCACCTTGTTGACCGGCACCCCCATCAGGGGGACGGCGACGAAGTCGAAAGCCATCGCCCGCATGGCCATTCCCCATTTCGTCCTTCGGATGAACTGGTGCAGCGCCAGCGTGAGGAGCAGCGACACGGCGACGATCATGATCTTCTTGTTGGTCACGAACACGCCGCCCAGGTCGTAGGTGGCGGTTTCGATCAGGGACGGGAAACTGACCCTGCGGGCGCCCAGAAGGATCAGGTTCCCCGTTTCCAGGATGATGCCGATCATCAGCCCCGTGATGGCGGCCGATGCCCTCGGCGCGTTCCGCAGCGGCCGGTACCCCACCCGCTCCACGATCATGCCCACGAAGGAGGTGAGGAACATCGAGAACAGGATGGTCAACACCAGGATCAGCCAGTTGGGAATCGCGAGGATCCCCGAGGAGGAAAGCGCGAGGAGGCCGAAGGATACACCGACGCCGATGTACCCTCCGACCATGAAGATGTCCCCGTGCGCGAAGTTGAAGAGCATGAGGATGCTGTAGACCATGGAGTACCCGAGCGCGATCAAGGCGTAGAAACTGCCCCACTGGAGCGAGTTGACCAGGTTCTGCAGAAAAATGGCCATGAATCAGGCGCCCGGCCCTTTCGCCCTTTACGGACAGACCGACTTGTAGAACGTGAACTCGCCGGTATCGCTGATTTTCACGATGACGGCGCACTTCGACGGGTCGTTCTTCCCTGCGAAGGTCATCTCCCCCGTGATCCCCTTGAATTTCTTCACCTGGGACAGCGCCGTCCGGACGTTGTCCCGGTCCTTCTTCAGGTCGCCCGTGAGCCCGCCGGTCCCCTGGATCGCCTTCTGGACGAGCATCATGGCGTCCCATGTGAGGGCGGCCACGTCGTCGGGCACGTAGCCGTGCTTCGCCTTGTACCGGTCGATGAACTTCTTCGTGTCCCCGGTCGCGCCCGCCGCTGCGTAGTGGGTGCTGAAGAAGGCCCCGTAGCAGTCCTTGCCGCAGAGCTTGACGGTCTCGGCGGATCCCCAGCTGTCGCTCCCCACGATGGGCTTTTTCCAGCCCAGCTGGTGCGCCTGCTGGACGATGAGGGCCACTTCGTTGTAGTACTGCGGCGTGAACAGCACCTGGGCGCCGGAGTTGATGATCTTGGTCAGCTGGGAGCTGAAGTCGGTGTCCTTGGTGGTGAAGCTTTCATAGGCGACCACGGATCCCTTGCCGTGCGTGTCCTCCCACGCCTTCTTGAAGAACTCCGCGAGCCCCTTGGGGTAGTCGCTGGCCACGTCGTACAGGACCGCGGCCTTCTTGAACTTGAACTCGTTCGAGATGAAGTTGGCCACCACCGGCCCCTGGAACGGGTCGAGGAAGCAGGCGCGGAAGACGTACGGTTTGTCCTTGGTGGAGTCGGGGTTGGTGGACCAAGGCGTGATCATCGGCGTCTTGTAGTTGTTGGCGATCCCCGCGGCGGGCACCGCCTGCTTGGACGCCTGGGGGCCGACCATGACGAGGATGTCGTCCTCGGTGATCATCTTCGTGGTGACCTTCACGGCGGATTCCGCCTTGGACTCGTTGTCCTCGATGACCAGCTCCACCGGGTACTTCTTCTTCCCCACCGCGATGCCGCCGGCGGCCTTGACGTCTTCGAGCCACAACTGGGCCGCGAATTTCGTCCCCTCGCCCACCTTCGGGATATCGCCGGTTATCGGGGCGTTGATGCCGATCTTGATCGTCGGTTCCTTGGCCCAGCCGGTTGAGAACGCCATGACGCCGACAAGGATACAAACGCCGAACAGCATTCCTTTTCTCATCGCCGCCCCCCTCCTTTTGGCGCGTCATTCTATTGTGTTCCAAGCCCAGGTACCGGATCAGGATTCAAGATATGGAGCAAGAGGTGGCCTGTCAAGGCGAATGGCTGGAACGGCTGGACCGCTCCGCGAATCGAATCGCCGACCGGCCCCCGGGAATCCCAAGGCGATGAAGAAACGCAAATTGGGTAATTCCGGACTTGAAGTCGCTCCGCTCGCCCTTGGGGGGAACGTCTTCGGATGGACCGCGGATGAACCGACGTCCTTCCGGTTGCTGGACGCGTTCGTGGCCGCGGGAGGCAACCTGATCGATACGGCGGATGTCTATTCCGCGTGGGTTCCGGGTCATAAGGGCGGGGAATCCGAGACCGTCCTCGGCAAGTGGTTGAAAGCGCGCGGAAACCGCGGGAAGGTCCTCATCGCCACCAAGGTGGGAAAGGAGATGGGCCCGGACCGGAAAGGGCTGACGAAACCGTATATCCTTCGGGCGGTGGAGGAATCCCTGAGACGCCTGCAGACGGACTACATCGACTTGTACCAATCCCATGCCGACGACCCCGAGACTCCCCTGGAGGAAACCTCGGAAACGTTCGGGCAGTTGGTCCGCCAGGGAAAGGTCCGGGCGATCGGGGCCTCGAATTTCAGCGCGGAGCGGCTGTCGCGGGCATTGGAAGTGAGCGCGCGAACGGGATATCCCTCCTACCAATGCCTGCAGCCTCAGTACAACCTCATCGACCGTGCCGATTATGAAACGGATCTCGAACCGCTTTGCCGGGAGAAAGGTTTGGGCGTGATCCCCTATTTTCCGCTCGCCAGCGGGTTTCTCACCGGCAAATACCGGTCGGAAAAGGACTTGGCGGGGCGGGCGCGGGGCGAATTCGTCAGGAAATACCTGACGGACCGGGGGTTCCGCATCCTCGATGCGCTGGAGCGGGTGGCGGGCCGTTACCGTTGCCCGCTCGCCGCCGTCTCCCTTGCCTGGCTGATCGCGCGGCCCGGTATCACGGCGCCCATCGCGAGCGCGACGAGCCCGGAGCAGTTGAACGGCCTGATCGAAGGAACAAGGCTGGAACTGGATCCCTCCTCCATCGAACTTCTCGAACGCGCATCGTGAATATTTTCCACGATTGGAATCGTCTAAATGTTACCGGGCAGGGAATAACGCGCCCCCGGCGGCACGGAGGGGGATCCGATGGATACGAAACGTTGCATGGTTTTCGGAATGTTCGCCGTTTTTTTCATGGCCGTGGCGGTTCCGGCTTTTCCGGCGGAAACGCAGGGAAACGAGGGCGGCATCCCCTCTACCGCGGTGGCCCGCCTTAAAATCGGCAAGGGAACCGCGTGGATCCGGTCCGGTCCCTCCGGGGAATGGGAGGAGGCCGCCGACAACTATCCCCTGGTCGAACAATCCCGCGTAAGCGTCCCGCGAGGTTCCGAGGCGGAGATCCGGTACCGCGGCAGCCAATCGATGCTTCTGCCCGGGGGCTCCGAGGTGGACATCCGGGAGCTCGGCGAAAGGAAAGCCTCCTACCGGCTTCGCAGCGGCCAGGCGGTCTTGACCCTTCCGAAAGAAGATTTCTCCCCTGTCCGGGTGACGGTTCCGGGAAACCGTGAAGTCCGGGTGGACGCTCCGGGCCGCTATACCCTGTCCACCGGCGGCGGAACGACGCGATTCCTCGTGCGCGCCGGGGAAGGCCAAGTTGCCGGCGATGACGGCTCCCCGGTTGCCGTGCAAGCGGGCGAAGAGGCGTCCATCGGGGATGAGATCCGGGTCAGCCGGGTCGATACGGCCTCTCCGGAGCCGGTTCCGGAGACGGAGACGACGTTGACCGGCCCCGAGGAGGAGGCGGGAGTCCCTCCCGCGGTGGCGGGCGAGCTTCGGCAATACGGCGAATGGGTCTCGACGGACGAGTACGGGTACGCCTGGCGGCCATATGTGGAGGACGGGTGGGAACCGTATTACTACGGGAGGTGGACCTGGGTATCGCCGTACGGATGGACATGGGTTGGATATGAGCCCTGGGGCTGGTGGCCGTATCATACCGGCTGGTGGTGGCCGTCGCCCGTTTACGGGTGGGTATGGGGTCCCTTCCGTTCCTTCGTATCGGTGAACTTCGTCTTCGGTCATCACGTGTTTAACGGCCATCGAGCCCGTTTCTTCCCGGCGAACGTGCGCTTCGTCGGAAGGGACCGGTTCGTCCGGTGGGTTCCCGCAAGACCGGGCGAACGGAGAGGGGATTCCCGTTCCTTCGCTCGCGGCGACACCCGGCTCACCCGGTGGGACCGGCAGGTCGAACGCGGTTCGGTGTCGGTTCGACGCGGAGGCGGCCCGCCGACGGCATGGAAAGGACGCGGCGGGAAACCCCGGATCGCCGCCGGCGGGCGAGCAACGGGATCGCCGGTCACGGAACCGGAACGCGGACTTTCCCGCCCGTCCGGGTCGCGGACCCGTGACGGGGAGGCCACGGTCCGATCGCGTGGTTCCCGCGGCAAAGCCGCCGGTTTCACCCGGCCGCGGTCCCCGTCGGGAAACTACGGGAACCGCGCCCCGTCGGTGGAACGCGGGAGAAGCTACAACTCGTTGTCGGGAGGCGGGAGCGGCATCCCCCGAGGCCAGGGATTCCGAAGAGGGCCCGGGGGTTCCCCCGCGGCGGGCGCTCCGTCGTTTCGGGGCGGCCGGACTTCTCCGGAACCCGCGCGGGGCGGTTTCACCCGGGGTTCCCCCCGCATCGGCGGCCGGGGCGTTGGCGGCGCCTTCCGGCACTCATCCGGCGGCGGGAGCAGGGGTGATATGAGCGGCGGACGGGGAGGGCGGGGTGGACGGGGAGGGCGGGGAATCCGTTGAAACCACGCCACCCCCCGACCGAACGTCAGCTCCCTTTCGGCAGGACCGCACCCCACGGGTTATCGACCGCGATCCTCCAAGTCCCGTCTTCCTGGCGCCTGGCGATATCGTATGTGCGGCCGCTATCCGAAATCGAGGACCCATCGGGCCCCGTGCACGTCATTTCCCATTCGGATACCAACACGGCAATGTCCTCCGCATCGATCATGCCCGTGGGATGGATCCGTATCCTCGGCTTCATCGAAAACAGGCCGCCGAGGTACTTTTTGATCGCGGTCGCACCGGATACCATCTTGCCGTCTCGTTCGACCAGGACCGCATCCGGTTCATACAGGTCGGCTACGCATTCGAGATCCCCGTCATTCACGTACTCCTCGAACAGTTCATGGATCGCCTCGGGCCGAACGGGTTGCATCTCGCCTGTATCGGGAACTTTTTGCGGTCCGGCTCTCATTGCGGTTTTCCCCCTTTAGGCCGTTTTCTTGTGAAACGACCGGATCTGATCCGGGGTGAATTTGTTCAACTTGACGATTCGCGCCTTCCCTTCCAGGAACGTCGGGATGGTTTTCCTGGCCTCCGACTCGTTGCCGGCCTCGACCACGCAATAGCCCGTATGGTCGCCGGCCATGCACCCCCATTCGTATTTCCCCAGTACATCGCCGCCCTTCGCCAGGATCTCGTCCAGGGCGCGCAGGCATTCCTCCGGAGTGTGCGGCGATTCGATGTGGTACTTGTCCATGTTTTCCTCCCTTCCATGTCCGCTCGTTTCAAGAAAGGTTGACGGCCTCGTGAACTATTCCCTTCGGTAAAGCCCGATCAGTTCGGCCTGGGCGAGGACGTGCCCTTTCATCGCCTCTTCGACCTGCGCCTTCGCCGCGCCGGGTTTCAAGGGGAGGGGCGCATCGAGCGCGTATAGTTTGAAAAAATACCGGTGGGTTCCGGAAGGCGGGCAAGGCCCCCCGTATTTTCTTTTCCGGAAATCGTTCATGCCCTC
Organism: Deltaproteobacteria bacterium; assembly: GCA_021802685.1. Taxonomy (GTDB): domain Bacteria; phylum Desulfobacterota; class Deferrimicrobia; order Deferrimicrobiales; family Deferrimicrobiaceae; genus UBA2219. Next base: position 13,791 of record JAJZRM010000015.1, read on the forward strand.
CACCGCTCCTTGAGGAACCGCGTTTTCCGGGATCTCCCTCGTGCCGGCACCGATGTTCCAGACGACCCAGTGGACCCAGGTGCCCACGGGAGCGTCCGGGTCATCGACGACCAGGGCAAGGGACTTGGTTTCTTTCGGGACGCCGGCGATCGAAATCGGAGGGCTCACGCCGGCGCCGTCGCAAGTGTATTTCGCAGGGATCATTCCGTTTTGAGGAAATGCCCCGCTGCCTATGAATAGCGCATCCATGGATGCCCGAACTTGCGTTACGCCGCTTTTTCCTCCCGGATCAGCTTCCGCATCTTTTCCTTGAGGTCCTTCGGGATTTCCGTCATCCCGTGGGCCGCTTTGCCGTGCTCCAAGGCGACACGGAACAGCTCTTCCTCCGTTTCACCGCGGGCGACGAAATCGCAATCCACGCCGGCGTCCCTGCAGTAAATCGTTTTCGTCATGGCTACCCTCCTGCCCACGTCACTCCTTGGGGATTTCCATTGGACGATCCCGGATGATTTGGAGTTTCCCGTTTCCGGTAGAAATCACGACCCATCCATAACGACCTGAACCGCCGCTCCGAAACTCCGTCTCGCCGGAGGGCTTCCTATTCCTGAATCCGGAACATCACGGAGGCGCGAGCGATGGCGAGAATCGTCCGTTTTCACCAGACCGGCGGGCCGGAAATGCTCCGGATCGAGGAAGTTCCGCCATTACCGCCCGGCGAAGGCGAAGTCCGGATCGCCGTCAAGGCCATCGGGCTGAACCGGGCGGAATCCCTTTTCCGTCAAGGGACGTATCTCGAATCCCCGGTCCTCCCCTCCTGTCTCGGTTACGAGGCGTCGGGGATCATCGAGGCCGTCGGGGCGGGTGTCACCGGCATCAAGACCGGGGACCGCGTCAGCACGCTCCCGGTATTTTCCATGACGAAATACGGCGTCTACGGAGATTCCGTCGTGGTTCCATCGCACGCCGTGTCGGCATTCCCTGAAAACCTGTCCTTCGAGGAAGGGGCCTCCATCTGGATCGCGTACCTGACCGCTTACGGGGCGCTCATCGAACTCGGCAAGCTCCGGAAGGGACAGCGCGTGCTGATCACCGCGGCGACCAGCAGCGTCGGCTACACCGCCCTGCAGGTCGTCCGGGCCGCGGGGGCGGTTTCCATCGCCACCACGCGGAACGTGGAAAAAACGGACGCCTTGCGGAAGGGCGGGGCGGATCACGTGATCGTCACCGGCAAGGAGGACCTCGCCGCCAGGGTTCTGGAGATCACGGAAAACCGCGGC
>JAJZRM010000016.1 GCA_021802685.1 Deltaproteobacteria bacterium
TCCTCCTTCAACACGCGTTCGTACTCGGCCAACGCCGCCGCGCGGTCCCCCGCGGCGGCGAGGATGCCCGCCAACAGGTACCGCGAGCGCGTGTGCCCCGGGTCCTCGGACAGCGCCTTCTCCAACGACGCGCGGGCATCGGCGAGACGGCCCTTCTTTACGTGGATGTTGGCGATCTCGAACAGGATGTCCGGATTGTCCGCCGAAGACCGGAGTGCTTTCTGGTACCATTCCAGCGCGGAGTCGAGGTTCCCTGCGCGGTATTCGAGATACCCGGCGAGGAAATTGGCATACGAGCGGCCCGCGCGGTGCGCGGTGCCCGGCTTCACGTGATCGTGGAGCGCCTCCGCCTGGGAGGCAAAAAGAAGGAGGGCCAAGGCCCCCACCGCAGAATACTTTCTCATCTGGTCCCCCGGATAAATTGCGACGAATTAATATTATACACTTACAGAATCCGGAATACCCAGGAGGCACCCGTGGCCGCCGCGCGCACGCTGAACGAACTGCCCGTTTCGAGAATCCTGACCGCCCTGCTTGCCCGCGGCGGGGAGTACGGGGAGCTGTTCCTGGAAGAGGTCCGCTCCCTGACGGTCCTGTTGGAAGACGGCCGCATCGAACGGGTGGTTTCGGGAACCGACGCGGGAATCGGGATCCGTCTCCTGTTCCGCGGCAGGACGTACTACGCCTACTCGAACGATTTCGCGGCGAAAGGGCTTCTCGCCCTTGCGGGCGATCTTTCCCGCCATGCGGAAGGGGACGCCGTTCCCGCCGAGCTCCCCGCGGAGAAACGGGCCGCGCAAGGACCCACCGCCGTCCGGGTTCCTCCCGCCTCCCGGGCCGTCGGGGATAAGGTCGCCCTGGTGCGGGAGATCGATCGCGTGGCGCGGGGGAGTTCCCCGGAGATACGGCAGGTCCGCGCAACCTATTCGGAAGCGCACCGCACGGTGGAGGTGGCCGCCCATCCGGGACTTTTCACGGCCGACGAGCAGACATACGGCATCCTCGCGGTCCAGTGCGTGGCGGGGAACGACACCGGCCTCACGATAGGGTACGAGTCCGCCGGGGGAACCGAGGGGTTCGAATTTCTCGACGGAGGGGTTCCGGAGAAGCTGGCGCGAAAGGCCGCCGGGCGGGCGGTCCGGACGTTACACGCGGCGAAGCTCCCCGGTGGACGGATGCCGGTGGTCCTCTCGTCCGAGGCCGGGGGGACGATGGTCCACGAGGCGATCGGGCACGGCCTGGAGGCGGACCTGGCGCTTCGGGGGATGTCGGTCTACCAGGGCCGAGTCGGCCAACGGATCGGAAGCCCCCTCGTTTCCATCGCGGACGACGCCACCCTCCCCGGCAAGCGCGGTTCCTTCGGCATCGACGACGAGGGGACGCCCGGGCAAGACACCCTCCTGGTGGAGAACGGCGTCCTCAAGGGGTTCCTGCACGACCGGCTTTCCGCGATGCGGGAAGGGGTCCCCTCGACGGGAAACGGACGGCGGGAGTCGTACCGGCACAAGCCGATCCCCCGGATGACGAACACCGTCATTCTCCCGGGGACGATGCCGCCGGGGGACGTCCTCTCCGGGGCCGCCCAGGGCCTGCTCGTCGTGAAGATGGGCGGCGGACAGGTGAACACCGTCACCGGCGACTTCATGTTCGAGGTGGCGGAAGGGTACCGGATCGAGGGAGGGAAGCGCGGGGAACCGGTTCGCGGAGCCACGATCACCGGAAACGGCCCCGAGGTCCTTTCGATGATCGACCGGGTCGGGTCGGACCTGGGATTCGGGATCGGCACGTGCGGCAAGGACGGACAGGGGGTCCCCGTCGGGGACGCGCAGCCGACCCTCTCCATCGGGCCGCCCTACATCACCGTCGGATGATCCGGCGGGGCGGACCCGCCGTCCCTCCCCTCCCCCAGGCGGGAAAACCCCTCGGCGCAGGCGCCCTGCGCCTCCGCGCCCCTCCCTTGCCTCTTCCCGGGATTCCGGTAGAATGCCCGTTCGATGGTCACCGACATCCTTGAATTCCTCGCGGGCTTCGTGATCTACGTGATCTCCCGCCTCGGGCTCCCAGGAATCGTCCTTCTGATGGCGATCGAGTCCGCGTGCATCCCCCTTCCGTCGGAAGTGATCATGCCGTTCTCCGGATACCTCGTGTACAAGGGGATCCACTCGCTGTGGTCGGTGGCGCTTGCGGGCGCCTTCGGGTGCGTGGTCGGCTCGGTCCCCGCGTACTACCTCGGGATGTACGGCGGCCGCCCGCTGATCGAGAAGTACGGCAAATATATCCTGATGTCGCACCACGATCTCGACCTGGCCGACCGGTGGTTCGCGCGCCACGGGGAGGCGACGGTCTTCATCGCCCGCCTGCTCCCCGTGGTCCGCACCTTCATCGCCTTTCCCGCCGGCGTGGCCCGGATGAACATGACCCGGTTCATCCTCTACACCTTCGCGGGATCGCTCCCGTGGTGCCTCGGCCTGGCGTACGTCGGGATGGTGCTGGGGGAGAAATGGCCGACGCTGCGTGTGTATTTCCACCGCTTCGACCTGGTCATCGGGGCGGCCATCGTCGCCGGGATCGTCTGGTACGTCCGGCGGCACCTGAAAAACCGGGTGAAGGGATAGCCGGTCAGTCGTCGCCGGGTTCGTCCTTCAAGAGCTGCATGATCCGGAACGACTCGGCGTACTTCGGTTTCCCGAGGCGGCCTTTCCCGCCGGCTTTCCGCGCGGGGGCGCGCCGTCCGTCCTCCCGCGCCCAATCGTAAATCAGGGGGGCGATGTCCCGCTCGCCCAACTGACTTTTATGCGCCCGCAGCGCGGCGATCTTCCGGTCGATCGTCGCCGTGACGTCGATCCAGGTGTCCGGCTGGTGCGTGGCGCCGACGTAGACGGCGTGGACCTTGTGGGCCCGGCCCTTCTCGGGCCAGAGGAGCTCCATCTCACAGCAGGGGAACACCGCTTCGAGCGCCAGTTTTCCCGCCGCGAGGTGGTCCGGGTGGTTGATGTACCGATTTCCGAAGAAGAGGGCCTGCGGGTCATTGCACAGGACCACTTCCGGCCGGTAGCGGCGGATCTGCCGCACCAACTCCTTTCGCAGGGCCAGCGTGGGCACCAGCTCACAATCCCCCTGCTCCAGGAAGACGACCTTCGAGGCGCCCAGGATCCTCGCCGATTCCTTCTCTTCCCGTTCCCGGACCGCCGCGAGGCGCTTCCGCGTGAACGACGCGTCGTGCGTCCCCGTGTTGCCGCTGGTGATCAGCACGAAGACGATGCCGCAACCCGCCCCGGCCCACTTCGCCACGGTGCCGCCGATCATGAACTCGATGTCGTCGGGGTGGGCGAAGATGGCCATCGCGGAGCGGGGGACGTAGTCGGGATCGAATCGGGGCAAGGGGACCTCCTTCTCCTGTCGGCCGTTTTCCTGGGGTAAGATGTTGGATCGGAGCGCGGGGATCCCACCGGCGAAAGGAAACCGTCCGCTGGAAAACCGGTTCACGACGATCATCACCGAGGTGGAGAAGTCGCGCAAGGGGCTCGCGGCGTGCGTCGTGCTGTTCCTTGCCCTGTCCGCGGCCTGCTTCCTGTTCTCGGAGCGGGCGTTGCTGGTGCTGGTGCGCCTGCTGGGGAGGAAGCTCGTCTCCTACTCGCCCGAGGAAGGGTTCATCGCCCTGGCGACCCTGTCGATCTATTGCGCTTTCGTTCTGACCCTCCCGCTGGCGGGGTACCTGTTGTGGCGCGGATTCGTCCTGCCGCGCGTCCCCGCGTGGCGAAGGTGGGGCGTCCCCGTCATCGCGACGGCGACGGCGCTGTTCTTGGGCGGCGCCCTGCTGGGGTATTTCGTGATCCTGCCGGCCGGGATCGGTTTCCTCGTGGGGTTCGAAACGGGGGACGTGAAGGCCCTCATCTCGGCGAAGAAGTTCATCCACTTCTGCGGGGGGATGATCATCGCCCTGGGGCTTTCCTTTGAAGCGCCCCTCATCTCCTTCTTCCTGGCGCGGCTGGGATGGCTGAAACCGGATTTCTTCCGGAACCGCTGGCGGCACGCCATCATCATCTGCACGGTCCTGGCGGCGGTCATCACGCCGACGCCGGACATCTACAACATGGCGCTCATGATGACGCCGCTCCTGGGGCTCTACCTCCTCTCCTTCCTTGTGGTCCTGGCGGCGGCGCCGCGGGCAGAACCGCAGAACCGACAAAACCGGGACGTTCCTTAGAACTTCCGCAAAAGCGGGACGTTCCTCAGAACTCCGACAGAATAGGGACAGACATTCCCATATGTCGCGTCTGTTCCATTATTGCGGTAGTTCTGAGGAACGTCCCGGTTCTGCGGTCAGGCCCTGCATCTCTGTCCCCGATCTGCGGAAGTTCTAAGGAACGTCCCGGTTTTATCGGTTTTGTCGCAAACTCAGCCCCAGGTCGCGCACCATCCGCAGGTCTTCCTCCGCCGGGCGGCCCGCCGTGGTGAGGTAGTTCCCCGCCATCGTCCCGGTCGCCCCAGCGGCGAACATCAGCGCCTGCAGGTCGCGCAGGTTCACCTCCCGCCCGCCGCAGACGATGATCTCCTTCGTCGGGTTCGTCAGCCGCAGCATCGCGATGATCCGCAGGCAGCCGATCGGCGTCAGCTCCCGCCGCCCCTCCACCGGCGTGCCGGGGACAGGATTCAGGAAATTCACCGGGATGGAGTCGACCTGAAGGTCCCTCAGCGTCAGGGCCAGCTCCACGCGGTCCTTGAAGGACTCGCCCAGCCCGAAGATCCCCCCGCAGCAGACCCATGCGCCGGCCGCCTTGGCGGTCCGGACCGCCTCCACGTCCTCTTCGTAGTCGTGGGTGGTGCAGACGTTCGGAAAGAAGGAGCGGGACGTTTCGAGGTTGTGGTGGACCGACCGCAATCCCCGGGAGAGGAGATACTCCACGTCCGATATCCGCAGCGTTCCCAGGCTCACGCACGTCTCCAGCCCGAGCTCTTTCCCGATCCGCTCCACCGCGTCCCCCACGCGGACCAGCTCTTCCCGGCTCCGCATGGTCAACCCGGACGTGACGATGGAGAATTCCCGCGCCCCGCGATCTTTCGCCGCCGCCGCCGCGCGAAAGATCTCCTCCTCTCCGAGAAGGGGATGCCTCACGATCTCCGCCGCGGACCGGCTCGACTGGGCGCAGAAGGAGCAGTCCTCCGAGCACATCCCGGACTTGGCGTTGACGATGGAGCAGAGCCGGATGCCGTCCCCCTTGAAATGCCGCCGGACCGCCTCGGAGACGTCGAGCAGGCGCCAGATAGCGGAGCCGGGCAACGACAGCACCTTCAGGGCATCCTCCGCCCCGATCCCGTCTCCCGACATCGCCTGCGCGCGGATTTTTTCCCAAAACGGATCCATGGCAACCCCCTACGTTGTGGAAAAACTCCTTGGACCAAAAGACCAGGGCGGACCGGTCCTTAGAGATAATGGGGAATGCCGGCCGGTCCGCGTCCCTTCAGCGGTCCCCCACCGAGAGGAACGGGCGCCGGATCGCCTTGCGGAAACGGACCGCCGGGTACCCAAGGATGAGCACGATCTTCGGGATGTGCCCTTCCGGCAGTCCGTGCTTTTTCATCAGGTCCTTCCTCCGCTCGAGCACCGGCGGCACGCAGCCGATCATGCAGGACCCCAGGCCCGTCGCCTCCGCCGCGAGCATCGCATAGGTACAGGCGATGAACGCGTCCGCCCCGTCCCCATAAGGCGATGCGTGAAAGAGAAGGGCGGCCGGTGCGCCGTACAGCACGTAGTCGGTCCCTTTCCTCTTCCCTTCGACCAGGATCCTGCCCAGCGGCAGGATGAAGCTCCGGAACTGTTGCCTGGCGGGTTTCTTCATCATCATCCGGAAAAGCGCCCCCACCGGGCCTTCGAAGAACTTTAGGATCCGTTCGTAGGCGTCCGCGATATCCCAGGACAGGTCCTGGACCTTGGCTCCGCCGTGGAACACGGTGATCCCCACTTCCCAGGGAGGGATCCCCATGGGGGCCGTCGCGGCGGCGGCGATCACCCGGTCGATCGCCTCCCGCGGCACCGCCTCATCCCGGAACCGGCGGATGCTGCGCCTCGAAAGCATCAGCGCCTCCACCGGGTCGATGGCCGCGCGGCGATCCGGCGACGGCAGGCCGATCACGTCGCTTGGGGAGAGATTCCGGCCGCTCACGGCGATGCTGTCCGAGGGACAAACCATCATGCACTGGCCGCAGGCGATGCAGCCGAATCCCTTGGAGCGGTCGATACGGATCTCCCCGTCGCGCTTGGACAGGACCTCGACCGGGCAGATCCCGGCGCATTCGCCGCAAACGGTGCAGGTTGCCCGATCGATGACGGGATTGCCCGCCGCGTCTCCGAAACTGCCGATGATCCCCATCCTGGGCCTCCTTCCCGCGTCCGCCGGACGGGACGGTATATTCTGCGCCAGTATACTCCAGCGATCGTTTCACGACCCGGTCCTCGTCATCCATCCCGAAAGCCATTCCCTGGCCGCAAGAACGTCGTCTTCTCCCAATTCGTGCCCTTGCGCCCGCCAGTGAAGGGATACGTCGGCGCCGAACCCCCTGTACAGCCGCACCGCCCGCTCCGTCTCTTCGGCGGGCACGATCGGGTCGCGCCGTCCGGCCGCCAGGAAGACCGGTTTCCCCGCCAGGTCGGGAGGTTCCTCCGGCTCAAAGGGCACCATGGGACGGAACAGGACGGCGGCGGCAAGCAGGTCGGGACGCCGCAGCAGAAGGCTCCCGGCGATGTTCGCGCCATTCGAATAACCCACCGCGGCGACGGCGTTCGGATCGAACCGGTACGCGCGCGAGGCGGCTCCGACAAACTCCGCGAGCTCCCCGGTCCGGAGCGCGAGATCCCCCAGGTCGAAAACCCCCGGGCCCAGGCGCCGGAAGAACCGGGGCATCCCGTTTTCTAGCACCCGCCCCCGAGGGCTGAGGATCCCCGCCTCCGGAGCCAGGACCGCTCCGACCGGGAGGAGATCGTTCTCGTCCCCGCCCGTGCCGTGCAACAGGAGGAGTGTCACCCGCGAACGCCCGCCCGCCGGGGGGATATATCGATGCACAAAACCCGGCGGAACGTCGGGCATCCGTCCATCTCCTTTTTCTAAGGTTTCGGAATCCGAATGGGAGGGAGGATCTTCTCCAGCCGGGACCGCTGGGGTTCGAGCCAGGCCGGAAGCACCAGGCGGGACCCGAGCCGGTCCACCGGCTCGTCGACGGAAAATCCCGGGGAATCGGTGGCGATCTCGAAGAGGACGCCGCCAGGTTCATGAAAGTAGATCGAGCGGAAATAGGTCCGGTCGATGACCGGCGTCACGTCGTACCCCGATTCCAAAAGTTCGTTGCGCCATGCCGACTGTTCCTGCCGGCCGGGGGTTCGAAAGGCCACGTGATGCACCGTTCCGACCGCCACCTGGCCCCCGTTCGCGGCGGGAAGGGAGAAGACATCCACGACGCTCCCGCTCTCTCCCGCTTCCGCTTCATAACGGAACCGATTGCCCTTCTCCCCCTTGAAGCGGAAGCCGAACCTCTCCGTGAGCAGCCCCGCGGTCCGCTCGTTCCCTTCAACGGAAAGGGTGACGCCGTGGATTCCACGTATAGCGAGCGAAGGCGGAATCGGGCCGTCGGTCCCGGGATCGTCCGCACGTTCCCCGGCGCGCTCCACGAGTTCGAGCGCCAACCCGTCGGGGTCCGATAATGTGATGACCTCCTCATCGAAGCGCGGGACGGGACCGTTGAAGGGGATACCGCGCGAGGAAAGCCGTTCCGCCCAGGACCCCAGCGACCGCTCCGGGACGGAAAAGGAGGCGGCGGTCGCCTGGCCGGTTCCCTTGCGCCCTCGATGCGCACCGGGCCAGGAGAAGAAAGTGAGGATCGTGCCCGGCCGCCCCTTCTCGTCGCCGAAGTAGAAATGGTACGCGCGCGGGTCGTCGTAGTTGACGGTGCGCTTGACGAGCCGAAGCCCCAGGACTCCCATGTAAAACTCTATGTTCCGCTGCGGATCGCCCGCGATCGCGGTGATATGATGGATCCCCCGAATCAACCCTTTCATCGCCGTCCTTTCCGCTCGCGCATCTTGAGACCTTTCCTCTAAGCCGCACAGATATGGATGGCGCCGGGCATCCCGCCGATTCGTGTGCGGGAGACGCCCGGTCCGGATGATGTTGACGCTCCGCGCGAATCCAGGTTAAATACGGGGAAAACCGGAAGGAGGCGGCCGCCATGGGAAAACATCTCGTGCCTCTCTCCCTCGTTTGAGGGAACGGTTCCGCCCGGAAGGGGCCTAGGTTAGGTCTCCGGGAAAATCGAGGCGAAGGAGGAAGAACGGCGCAGCCGGTTTCTGTTGTCCTTCCCGCGACACGAAGATAATCCTCCCCCGTTTCTCCTCCTTCGGCAATCGGTACGGACCAGCAGCTTCGACGGGTATTCCAACCGTACTTTTGCGCTCCAAGGAGGAAACGCAATGTCCGGATTCCTGGAATTCTTCGCTTCCCGCCGCGGGATCGTCCTCGCGGGCGGGCTCATCGGCGTCCTCGCCGCGACGCTTCAGAAATTGGGAAACCCCCCGAACATGGGGATCTGCGTGGCCTGCTTCGAAAGGGACATCGCTGGCGCCCTGGGCCTCCACCGCGCGGCCGTCGTCCAGTACATGCGGCCGGAAATCATCGGGTTCGTGCTCGGGTCGCTCGTCGCCGCCTACGCATTCAAGGAGTTCCGGCCCCGGTCCGGGTCCGCTCCGATCGTCCGGTTTCTCCTCGGCGTGTTCGCGATGATCGGCGCGCTGGTGTTCCTGGGCTGCCCCTGGCGGGCGCTGCTTCGCCTTGCGGGAGGGGACGGTAACGCCGTCCTGGGCCTTGCGGGCCTCGTCTGCGGAATCTGGATCGGGACCGTCTTCCTGAAAAACGGCTACGACCTCGGACGGTCGCAGTCGACCTACGCCTCGGCGGGATGGCTCCTGCCGCTGACCATGCTCGGGTTCCTCCTGTTCCTGCTCTTCTTCCCCAAGGTCCCGGGGCAGGAGAAAAGCGGCGTGCTGTTCTACAGCGTGAAAGGTCCCGGCGCGATGAACGCGCCTCTGCTGTTGTCGCTCGGCATCGGGATGACGATCGGGTTCGTCGCCCAGAAGACCCGGTTCTGCACGATGGGGGCGTTCCGGGATCTGATCCTGTTCCGGCAAGGGCACCTGTTCTGGGGCGTTCTGGCGCTTCTCGCCGCGGCCTTCGCCGCCAACCTGCTGATCGGACAGTTCCACCCCGGCTTCGAGAATCAGCCGGTGGCCCACACGATGGGGCTTTGGAACTTCTCCGGGATGGTGCTGGCGGGACTGGCGTTCGTCCTCGCGGGAGGCTGCCCCGGCCGGCAGCTCTTCCTGGCGGGTGAAGGAGACGGCGACGCGGCCGTCTTCGTCCTCGGAATGATCGTGGGCGCCGGGATCTCCCACAACTTCGGGCTGGCCAGTTCCCCGGTCGGCATCGGCCCCTACGGCGCCCCGGCCGTGATCGTAGGCCTTCTCGTCTGCGGGTTCATCGGCTTCACCATGAGGGAGAAAACGGCTTGAACATGGAGGATATGCATATGAACAGGATCGTGGATGCGCGGGGCCTGTCGTGCCCCCAGCCGGTTCTCGCGACCTTGAAGGAGATCGGGAAACCGGGACCGGGGGAGGTTACCGTCCTCGTGGACACGGACACGTCCCGGGAAAACGTCTGCCGGGCGGCGGCAAGCAAAGGATGGCAGGTGAAAACCGTGTCGCCGGAAGGAACGGAATACCGGATCACCCTGGGCAGGAATTCATGAGGAGGGAATCCATGACGGAGGATCCGGTCCGAAAGCGGCTGACGGAAACGGTGCGGGGCGCCGGCTGAGCGTCCAAGCTGCCTCCAGGGGACCTGGAGAAGGCGCTGTGCGGGCTGGAGATCCCGACGGATTCCAATCTCCTGGTCGGGCTGGAGCGGGCCGACGACGCCGGGGTATATAAAATTTCGGAAGACCTTGCCCTCGTTCAGACCGTGGATTTCTTCACCCCGGTCGTCGACGACCCGTTTTGGTTCGGCCAGATCGCCGCGGCGAACGCCTTGAGCGATATCTACGCCATGGGCGGAGAACCGAAAACGGCGATGAACCTGGTCGGCTTCCCCCTGAAGGAGATGGAGCTGTCCGTCCTGCGGGAGATCCTGCGAGGCGGCCTGGAGAAGATGAAGGAGGCGGGAGTCGTCCTGGTCGGTGGCCACAGCATCGAGGACAGCGAACTGAAGTACGGCCTGGCCGTCACGGGATTCGTCCATCCGCAGCGGGTGCTCACCAAGGGGAACCTGGCGGTAGGCGACCGCCTTATCCTCACCAAGCCGCTGGGCACCGGCATCGTCAACACGGCGGTCAAGGCGGGGCTCGCCGACGGGAAAACCATCGACACCGTCACGCAGCTCATGGCGGCGCTGAACCGGGACGCCGCAAGGATCATGCGGGAGTACCCCGTGCACGCGTGCACGGACATCACCGGGTTCGGATTCCTGGGACACCTGGCCGAAATGCTCACCGGTGCGTCCGCGGGGCTCGAAATATTTTCGGCGCGCGTTCCGATCCTCCCCGAAGCGGTGGAGTTCGCCGGGATGGGGCTGGTGCCCGGCGGGGCCCGGAAGAACCGGGAGTTCCGGGAGGGGATCGTCGATTTCCCCGCTTCCATGGACGATGTTTTCAAGGACGTCTTGTTCGATCCGCAAACCTCCGGCGGGCTGCTCATTTGCGTGGCGAAAGAAGCGGCCGATGCGCTGCTCGACCGTTTGCGGAAGGAAGCGTCCCGCGACGCGGACATCATCGGTGAGGTGGCGGCGGAACCGCGGGGAAGGATCGTGGTGAGATAATTCTTAAGCTACCCGCGTCGTGTCGTCCGGAACGGGCGTCGCGCTGTGCATGATCGAGAAGACCCGGCCCGTGTTGTCCGCGTAAGCAAACGACACATCGCCTTCCCTGAGGGAAGCGTCGTGCGGGTCCATTCCCGGTCCGGATTGTAGGAAGTTGCGTAACCCGGGTTGCCCGGAGGGACGTACGAGTTGTCCAGGTTCACCTTCGTGTAGCCCAACTCATGCACCGCCCCGGAGGGCATCGTGATCGAGGTGCGGTTGCCGGCAGGATCGTAGCCGAATCCGTAGGTGCGCCCCGAGGGCAGGATCACCCGAAGAAGCTGTCGCCCGTTATCGTAAGTATGGAGAGACACCTACTTCGAAGGACGGAGATGTTTAAAGGATAAGTACGATGAACAGATCAGAAAAAAAACTCCCGACAAGAACATGCCTAAATTCCATCCATCTAAAAGTAAGGCTGTGATGCAAGTAGCCACAAATAGCCACCCCACAATGAGTAATACCCTTTGGACTCCAGATAACCGCCTCTCAATTCTCCCTATTTCGTCATCTTCTCCAACTATTCCGACTATTCGATACCCGATGATGAATCCAGTAGTACTGCCCAGAAGGATACTTATGGCAACATAGGGCCAACTGAAACCAAACACAATCGCGGCAAAAGAAAAAACAGATGTTCCGATCGCACTGAATAAAGCCGCAAATCGTAATTTGAATGTTGGAGTTTTCATTTTACTTACCCTTCCAACATGGATTTCGATGTCTCCTGAGCCATTCGTTAAGCATTTCATCTTCTCCCCAATTTGGATAACCAGCCCAAGGTGGCTCGAACTTATGGCCGATCCATCTCCCGACGAATCCGCCTGCCATACCTCCGGTCAATCCTCCAATCGCACTTCCTGCTATACCGCCGACGATTGCACCAGCGAAACTACCAAGAGGTCCCGCGGGCAGGCCAATCAGCCCTCCGTAGGTCATTCCCAGTTCGAGTCCTGCGCTCGCGCCGGCATATGCACCAACACTGGCTCCTGCGAACCATCCGGCAGTCCCACCAATTGTCGTCATCGGACCGCCGCCGTAATTTCCAGGACCGATTGGCGCGGGTAGAAACGGTTGGAGTCCAGAGCGGTCTGAATGATTCACGGGATCGTTGAACGTGTATACGAACAGGTTCCCCTGCCCTCCCCCGAATAATATCGGATCCTTTGCGGTCCACCTCCCGGTCCTCGGCTCGTAGTCGCGCCATCCAAACCGCACCAGTCCTGTCACATCGTCCGGAATCCCCCCGGCGAACCCCACCGGCAGCTCGAATGTCGGGGTCGTATCCGACAGCTTCACCCCCCACGCATCGTACTCGGCGATCTTGACGGCGGTGCCGGTTTGGTCCGTGACCGCCTTCGGCGTTCCCAGCTGGTCCGTCGCCACATAGTACCGCTGCCCGTTCCGCTCGAATGCGAACAAGTTCCCGGTCGTGTCGTGGAAGTAGGTAGTGAGAACGCCGGAGGCGTCCCGGCTCGCCGTCACCTGGAACGGATTCCCCGGATTGCCGTACAGGTACTGGTACGTCCCACCGGCGTCCGTCTTCCCGATCCGCCGGCCCAGTCCGTCGTAACTGTACGTCGTCGTCTGACCCCCCACCGTAGCTAAGAGCAGCTCCCCACGGGCGCTGTAGATGAAGGTGTCCGTGCCCCGTTGGGTGAGGTACCCGTCCGCGTCGAAGGTGTAGCTTGTGCCCCCCTGCTGAAGGAGCCGGTCCTGTTCGTCGTAGGCGGCCGTGGCGGTGAGGGTGCTGGTCCGGTTGCCGTTGGGATCGTAGCCGTACTGCTCGATCAAGGTCCCATCCCGCCGCACCTCGGTCAGCTGACCGTCCACGTCGTACGTGTAGTCGTAGGTGCCGGTGGCACCGGAGACGGTCTCGATCTTCCGGCGGATCCTGCCGACGTCGTCATAGGCCAACTGCAGCTGGTAGACCGGCGTCCCCGCCACAGTGTGCGTCCGCAAGGATAGCCGCCCGAAAGCGTCGTACGCGTAGCCGATCACAAGCGTGTTATCGGAAAGGGCGCCCTCCCTCCGTGTCAACATGAGTGAGACACCGACCTCGATGAAGTTTACTGAGCAGGGCGAGGAAGGATTTGCTCATGCCGTCATCCAATGTTATGGCTGTGTCGTCGACGATTCCTGTGGAGGTCGAGGTTGTGGCGAAGGCGACGCGGCGGCGGTTTACGGCCGAGTACAAGCTCAAGGTTCTTCGAGAAGCCGACGCCTGCCGGAAGCCCGGCGAGATCGGCGCGCTGTTGCGCCGGGAGGGGTTGTATTCATCCCTCCTGGCGGCTTGGCGCAAGCAGCGGAGCCAGGGGGAGCTCTTCGAGAAGAAGCGCGGCCCCGTGGCCAAGGAGAAGAACCCGCTCTCTTCGAAGGTGGCGGCCCTCGAGAAGGAGAACGTGCGGCTTAAGGCCCGGGCCGAGCGGGCCGAGGCCCTCGTGGATCTCCAAAAAAAAGTCTCGGAGATCCTGGGGATCGAACTCAAGCGCAACAAAGAGAAGGATTGATGGCCATCGTCGCGCAACAGAGAACGACCGTGGGGGTCGCCCCGGCGTGCGCGGCCCTGTCGGTGCCGCGGGCGACCTTCTACCGGTGGCGGAAGCCCAAGGTGGCCGTTTCCCGGCCGCCGCGCAAGGTCCCGCGGGCCCTGCCCCCCGACGAACGGGCGATGGTGCTGTCCATGCTCAACGACGACCGGTTTTCCGACCTGCCTCCGGCCGAGGTGTACGCCACCCTCCTCGACGAGGGGAAGTTCGTCTGTTCCATCAGCACGATGTATCGGGTCCTTCGGGAGAACAACCAGGTCAAGGAACGGCGGGATCAACTGCGGCACCCCTTTTATCCGGCTCCGGAACTTCTGGCGACCCGTCCCAACGAGCTGTGGTCGTGGGACATCACCAAGCTCAAAGGCCCGGCCAAATGGGTCTACTTCTACCTCTACGTGATCCTGGACGTGTTCTCGCGATACGTGGTCGGCTGGATGGTGGCGTACCAGGAGTCGGCGGCCCTGGCCAAGCGCCTGATCACCAAGACGTGCCAGTGGCAAAAAATCGAGCCGGGGCAGCTCACCATCCACGCCGATCGGGGCTCCTCCATGACCTCCAAACCGGTGGCGCTGCTGTTGTCGGATCTGGGCGTGACCAAGACGCATGGTCGGCCTCACGTCTCCAACGACAACCCCTACTCGGAGTCCCAGTTCAAGACGCTCAAGTACAAGTCGGGATTCCCCGACCGGTTCGGCTCGATCCAGGATGCCCGCGCTTTCTGCATCGACTTCTTTACGTGGTACAACACGATGCACCATCACGGGAGCCTCGGCCTGCTCAAGCCCTTCGACGTTCATTACGGGCTGGGGGCGAAACGAACGGAGGAGCGGGCTGTCGTGCTTGCCAAGGCGTACGAGGCCAACCCCGACAGGTTCGTCCGGGGGGTGCCCAAACCGCCGGCGGTCCCCAACGAGGTGTGGATCAACAAGCCCAGGACCCGTAAGGATGAGCCGGGCGTATTAGACATTGATTTCTGACCGTGAGTGTCTCATTTTCGTTGACACGTTCCGTATTGTGGCAAAGCAATAAATCTATGCTATTGGGCGCTTTCTAACTACAGGCTGGAGCTGACGGCGGGATATGGTATCAGATCGTCTCAGTTTGTGTTTCTCGCTGTGGCCCGCCGCAGCTCAGCCTGAGCGTTAGACCTACAAAGGTGAGGAAGAAACGGTGATCCTTCCCAAAGAGCCACCAAATTGGGGTACAGATAAAATTACTGATTATTTTGACAATGTTCGTTTAAATGTTTTTGCCTCTTATGATAATTTTAAGCGCCCATTCAACCAATTATCTCAAGTCGATAATATATTTCGTGAATTAGCGAATAATCTTAATAATACGAAAGATTTGTTTTCTGCATTTTTTGTATATAGATCTCACTCAGCTTTTTTGACCAGCTGTCATTTGTCCATGGCAGGACAAGCTCCTGAAGCTTATGCATTATTACGTCTTTGCATAGAATATGCTTTATACAGCCTTCATGTTTATAAGTATCCAGAATCTTTTGATATATGGTTAAAAAGGCATGATGATCTGAAAGCAAAAAGTAGAGTTCAAAGTGAGT
>JAJZRM010000418.1 GCA_021802685.1 Deltaproteobacteria bacterium
CGAGATCACTTTCCTGTTCGATACCGAACTGCTCCCGTTTGCGGACGTGGTTGAACTCCCGGCGTCGAAAAGCGGACAGCGCTGGAGCCGGGATCCCGAGGACGACAAGTTCATCCGCTGCGCGCAGGCGGGGAAGTGCGTCCGGCTCATCACCGGCGACGACGATTTTCTCTCTCTTAAGCGTGTGGGGAAGGTGGCGATCCTGTCGCCGGCCGCGTTTCTCGGGGTGCTGGGGGAGATTGAATGATCCTGAAATTCCCGCAGTTCCACCCATTCCCCCGCCCCCCCGTGCACAGTCCGTGTTCCATGGATCGTGTCGATGAGCGCCGGGGGCGGCACGTCAAGTGCGCGTTTCAGACGAATTGGACTGGGAATGCGACAAGAAAGGGGAGCCTGTACGCAGTACGTGACTGACCCTGTCCCGCTGCACGGCGGAAACGGGATGGATCTCCACGACGGGATCCCATTCGACGCGATCGACTGCCTCCGGCCGCACATCTCGCAGATCCGCCAAAGAGAGTTGATCGTAGAAAGGCCCGACTTCGACGAGATCCGCACCGCGGAGCGCAGATGCCACGCGATCCTTGCCGTCGAACATAAACGGTACTGAGGCATCCCCCAGCGTGATCGCCATCTTTACGGCATGAAGAAACATCCCCGGAGAATCGACCGAGAGGTGGAAGCGCCATCCCGTTTTCGGATCGGGCACGGGGTAAAGCGTTACACCGTGCGGATGGCCGAAGACGATCTCCCAAGGATGGGTCCCCGACCATGTCTTCGACAGGTACCAATCGCGAAATGCGTGCGAATCTCGAACCTCAAGTAACAACAGGCCGCCGTGCCGACCGTCCGCCTTCAACGAATATTTCTCTCTTGCCGCAAGATTCCGCATGTCTGGATACGCCGCGTCATACGCCCGCCCGACGATCTCCAGGTACTTGCCCGACGTGAGTGATTTCCATGAGTCGGCCCGCTCGCCACACGCGCACGCCGATTCGAGCCGGGAAAGTTCCATCTTCGATAGCGGCGTTCTTGTCCGCTTTGGCCACGTCCATTTCCGCACCACTCGCCCGGTTCGCGCTTCAAAGGGGATCAGGCGTCGCACCCTCCGATTGAAAGAATCGGGGTTTTCGATCGCGGCCTTCAACCGGCGCGTCAGTTGGGGAAGCGCCGACGTCCACAGCGCTTGCGGATCCCACGCCATCGAGAAACTCGATGGGCCCTCGATTGCGACCTCCCCGGAGGAAATGTTCCAGGTCGACGGATACGTCGTCCATCCGGCCTCGATCGAACAGAACAAGCGGCCGCCAAAGAGCAGGAACCGTGAGCGATGCCATTGCCGTGCCCGCGGAATGAAGTACGGTCCCCACCATTCCACATCGTACTTTTCCGCGATCGGCTCCGCCTCCTTGAGCAGCCCGAAGAGCGCCGCATACTGAGCGGAAAGCGGATGGTTATCATGCCTTTTCATGATCGAATGATAATCCGGGCGCCGATCGACGGCAACTCCCGTGATCGATGACCCCAAAACCGGGACGTTCACAGAACTACCACAGAACCGGGACAGACCATGCGGGTTGTGAGCGAAGCCGTAATTGGGTAGGATGTGGTTGTTATGACGAGCGGCAGTGAAATAACGACGATTCCAGCGGCTGCGGCGATGTTGGAATCGCGCCTGACGACACTGGGGACGAGTTTTTACGGGTTCCCGGAGGTCGTGGCGGTGTACCTTTTCGGGTCGGCGGCGCGTGGGGCCCGCCGCAAACGCAGCGATATCGATATCGCAATACTTACCCGCAAGAGAGGAACCTCCCGATCCCACGGAAAAGGACGCTCTCTCGTCGATTATGTCCAGGCGGCCTGCGACGCCCTTGGTATGGACCAGGTGGATGTGGTCCTTCTGGATCGCTCGCCGGTACTCCTCCGCCATGAGGTGTTTCGGGAAGGGAAGCTTCTCTTGGTGCGTGATCCGGAGGCGCTCTCCCGCTTTCGGCAGGAATCGTCCCGTGAATACCTCGACACCATCCCCCTTCGGCGTACGTTCGAGGAAGCATATTTCCGAAGAATCCGGCGGAACGGTTTTGCCCGTCAAGTCTCACATCGTTAAATCCCGCATCCGCAAGATCGAGGAATGCGTTGCCGATCTCCAGGGGATCCGGAAGCTCCCGGAGCGCGTATTCCTGGCAGAACGTCCGGTCCGGGCAGCCGCAGAACGATTGCTCCAGGTTGCCATCCAATCGGTGTTGGACATCGGCAGCCACATCATCGCGGAGCGAGAGTTCCGGGAGGCCGACGGATATGCGGATATCATTGACATACTCGCGGAAGAGGGTGTGATCCCTGAACGGTTCGCCGCCCGGATCCGGGGAATGGCGGGACTCCGAAACATACTCGTGCACGACTACCTTGATGTCGACCCTCGGGAATTGCGAAAACATCTCGGCCGGTTGAAAGATTTCGAGCGATACTCCCGTTACGTCGTCGAATACTTGAGGTTGTAAACCGCTTTCGTTGTAAATTCAGAAGGCGGCGCCGAGAAGGGCGCCGAGCGTGTTGGTGCAGGCAAACGGAAGACGGGTCGCGGAAAGCAGTCTCGCCGGAACGGAAACCCCGGAACCGGTACAGACATCACAACGGCCCCCGGCCCATTAAAAAGGGGCGACCGTTTCCGGCCACCCCTTTCGGTATTCCAGCGATGATCCCGTAGCGCTTACTTGCGG
>JAJZRM010000419.1 GCA_021802685.1 Deltaproteobacteria bacterium
GGTTCGCGGAGGGGACAGCTTCGAGACCAAGAAGCCCGAGCCGGAGGGGCTTCTGAACATCCTGAAAAGTGCCGGCGTACCGCCGGAGGAAACCGTGATGGTTGGAGACGCGAGGAACGACGTCCTGGCCGGCAAGGCCGCCGGGACGGTCACCTGCGGCGTCACGTACGGATTGGGATCGGAATCGTTCAACGATCACCCGCCGGACTTCACCGTCGACCGGTTCCCCGACCTGTTCGCCCGGATCCGGCCGGCGGGATAGCGGCGAAAAGGACGGGACCGCCATGAAGACGTTGCCGGTCAAGCCGCTCCTGGTGTTCGCCGCCGTCGTCGCGGCGATCCGCCTCTCCCTCTACCTGGATTCGCCCGTCCGCTTCCTCTCCCCCCCGATCCTCGCCGCGCTGCTGTTCCTCTACGCGCCCGTGCCGCACTACTGGAGAGGCGGTCCCCCGCCCTGGGTTTCAGTGGCGGATCCCTGGAAAACCGTCCGGACGGCGCTGCTCCTCGCCGGCGCGGGGGCGTTGTTCTTCTACGTCTTCCTCCGGCTCCCCCTTCCCCCGGCGATCTCCCCGTACCGGGGGACCGTCCCGATCTCCCTGCCGCTGGCGGCCCATTTCCTGTTCCTCGCCGCCCTTCCCGAGGAGGTGTTCTTCCGGGGGTACCTCTACGACGCCTTCGAGGAGGCGGGATGGGAACCGGTTCTTCCCACGGCGCTGCTGTTCGCCGTGGGTCACGTGGCGATCTCCCCATCGCCGATCCGGGCCTTGACGTTTTTCCCCGGCCTGCTCCTCGGATGGGGGCGGAAACGCTCGGGGAACCTTTATGTCCCCCTGGTCATCCATTTCCTCTACAACCTTTACCCTTCCCTGATCGGGGGACCGGCATGAACGGCGCGCGCGTGGCTTCGGGCCACCTCTTCTTTTTCTACGCGTACGACGCGGGGTTCGAGATCGCCCTCGAGTCGGCGCGCCCCCTGTGCGAGGCGTTCGACGCGCCCGGCATCGCGGGCCTCCGGCCGTCGCCGCCGCACCTGCAGTACCGCCCCAAGCCGCTCGTCGTCCCGGCGGGAACGGTGACGGTGAGCGAGGGGGGAAAACCGTGGCGGTTCGAGGCGGCCGTGAAGATCTTCGACTTCGGATCCCTCTCCGTGACGCTGGCCCTTCCCGTTAGGGACCTCTCCTGGGAGGAGTATTGCGCGGCGGCCCTCGTCCTTTCCGCGGGGAGCGCGCTTCCGAAGACCGCGCGGGAGACGGCCGAACGGGTGTTCGAACGGATCCGCCCCGCCGTATCCCGCCCGATGTTCGCCGACCTCGTCGAGGAGTACTCCCTCTTCCACGTGGAGGCGTTCTCCCCGCAGTTGACCGGCACGCAGGCGCTCGCGGAGCTGCCGCACGACATCGCCCGGCTCCTGACGCTGGAGGAGGGGACGTTCAGCGACGCGGCGGTCGCGGAGATCCTGCGGTCCCCCATCCAGTATTTCGAGAACGACCTGTTCCTCGCGGACTGGAGCGCGGCCTTCGCGTACGACCCGAAGTTCCAGGACACCGTCGAGGTGCTCGAGTTCCTGAACGTCCAGCTACTCGAGCTGCGCTTCTTCGACCGGCTCCTCCACGAGGCGATCGACGGAACGGCGGAGGAGCTGCGCCCCCGCAGGCGCCTCTTCCACATCCTCCACGACCCGTACGAAAAGCCCATGCACAAGCTCTCCCAGATCCGCACGGACGTATCGCTGGTCCGGGAACGGATCTACAACGCGCTGAAGCTGGTCGGAGACGCGTACCTGGCGCGGGTGTACGAGGAGGCGCGCCGCAAGGTGGGAGCGGACAAATACGACGGGACGGTGCGCGACCAGCTCGGCAACCTCACGGAGATCTACACGGTGCTGAACAACCGGGCCCAGGCGTCGCGCGCGGAGACGCTCGAGATGATCATCATCCTGCTGATCGCCATCGAGATCGTCATGGGGCTGCTGCGGTGGTAGCCGGTCCGCGGGCGTTTTTGATACTATTTTGACCGTAAGCACCCCATCCGCCGGCCGAAGGAGAAGAATCCGATGAAGGTCCGGACCGTGGATCAGCTCGATCTTTCCGGGAAGAGAACGCTCATCCGCGTCGATTTCAACGTGCCGATCGACAAGGCGGGAAACGTCACCGACGACACGCGGCTCAAGGCCGCGGTCCCCACGATACGGAAGGCGATGGAACAGGGGGCGAAGGCGATCCTCCTGTCGCACATGGGCCGCCCCAAGGGGAAGGCCGTGCCCGGCATGAGCCTGGCCCCCGTCGCCCCGTCCCTCTCGAAATTGCTGGGCAGACCCGTGGCGTTCGCGCCGGACTGCGTCGGGGAGGCCGCCGAAAAAGCGGTCGCCGCCATGAAGCCCGGCGACGTGCTGCTGCTGGAAAACGTCCGCTTCCACGCCGGGGAGGAGAAGAACGACGGGGAGTTCGGGGAAAAGCTCGCCGCCTTGTGCGACGTCTACATCAACGACGCGTTCGCCACGGCGCACCGCGGGCACGCTTCCAACGTCGCGATCCTGCGGTTCGTCAAGGAGCGCGCGGCCGGGTTCCTGATGAAGGACGAGATCGCCTACTTCGAAAAGGCCCTCGTCGCGCCCGCCCGCCCGCTGATCGCCGTGTTCGGCGGCGCGAAGATCTCCGGAAAGATCGAGGCGATCAACAACGTGCTCGGCAAGGTGGACAAGATCCTGATCGGCGGGGCG